>JASFEQ010000355.1:0-4790 GCA_050124735.1 Desulfobacteraceae bacterium
ACGCCGTCACGCGCCATGGCAAAATAGACCCGAGGGCCGGTCATGATCATGGCACTGAGCACGGACAGCAATCCCAAGGCGATGGCCCCGGCCACCCAGCGTCCGGTCGCCGGCCCCCACAGGGCTGACGCCGCCTTGGCGCTGACATCAACCACACCGGCCATCTGCTCCGGTGTCAGTGCCCGGAGAAATACGGCGTTTAGCCCCATGTAGAGCGCTGCAACGACAAAGGTGCCGGCGATGAGGGATAAGGGCAGGTTGCGTCGGGGGTGCAGAATCTCACCTCCTAGGTAAGATGCTGCGTTCCAACCGCTGTAGGCGAAAGTAACGAAGATCAGTGACACTGCAAAGGGCCCCCCAAAGAGATTGCCCCATACCGTAGGCGCAGTGGAAGCCGCCTGCGCGCCATCACCGGTGCCTGCGGCCAAAACTATGAAGGCGAGAATAATGGCCACCTTGAACGTGGTCAGCGCGTTTTGCACACGGGCCCCGTACCGCAGGCTGTGATAATGAATAAAGGTAAATACCAGAATGACGGCGATGGCCACCATATTGTGCCAGCCAAGGACAAACACTCGTATGCTGGAAATGGTCCACACCGCACCAGACCCGCCGTCAATACCCATCATGGTGAACAGGTAGGTGGAAAAGGCCATGGCCGAAGCGGCGATGGGTGCGGAGAAGCCCACGATGAGGGATATCCACCCGGATAGAAAACCGGCCCATTTCCCGAAAGCTTCCCGCAGGTAGACATACTCGCCGCCGGCGTTGGGAAAGCGGGCGCCCAGTTCACCGTAGCAAAGGGCGCCGCACAGGGCAAAGACCCCCCCGGCTGCCCAACACCACAGCAAAAGAACAGGATCGCCGAGTTGTTTCATGATCAAACCGGAGGTAGTGAAAATTCCGGTACCGACCATGTTGGCCACCACCACGGTGGCGGCGGAAAACCAACCGAGCTCCCTGGAGAGGCCATTCTCGTTGAGACGGTTTTTCATGGGCGCCTGCCGGTTGTTCGGTTTCAGTGGCGTCATTTCCGCACCGCAACGCCTACTGAACAGTGCGTTTGACACCGTGCCAAATCCTATCTCCCGAGAGAAGCACCGCCAAGTCAGAATTCACCAATGGTCATCAGAGTTCACCAACGGGTAGACAACAGCGGGCATGGGCGCATCACGAATCGCTGCTGTACCCATTGCCGTGCAAAGAGGGCGACCAATGGTTTCTCCAGAAGGTTAAAGATTTTGATAAAATTGGTGGGTTTTGAGCCTAATTTAGATTAGTTTGATTAGTTTTGTCAAGAAGGCATGCTCGCACATGGTTTTCCATTGAGGTATAATAGGCAGGCACAATATATGGTGGTTATTAAACATAGGTGATTTTTTCAGGATACTTGCCAAAAGGTTGGATCTGACTGAATCAGGATTCATGCAAGTATACATATTGTAATCACAACCCCGATGACATCTCGAACCCGATGTCAAATGAAAGGAAATAGAGAAGCTCATTTTTCAGCAGTTCTTTACTTAAGTGGGGTGGGCAACTTGGCTAGGAAAAGTGCAGATTACATCTGGAATACTTGAAAATTTCGGGACTTCAAAACTCCACAATCATAGAAGCAGAATGCTATCGTTTTGAAGAAAAAATTAGGAACACAACATGTAGATATTCTTCTATAGCTAATGAACTCTTACTGTCACAAAGAGGCTAAGGCATCCTTTGCCTGTTTGAGATACTCTTCAGCCTCGCATTGCTCAAATATCTCAATAGCGTTAGATATGCATACCCTAGCTTGATCCTTTTTGCCCTTAACCCTATGTAACAATCCCAAATCAAGATATGCCGAACCGAGCACAGGTTTGGCCCCGATTTTTTTAGAAATCTCTATTGTCCTATTGAAATGATCTTCGGCCTTTCGGCTTGCAAATGGTACGTTTCTGACCAGAAACCCGATGTTTTTGGCCATTATTGATAGACTTGTGGGTCCCGCTCTCTGAGCGAGGAGAAAATATACTCTCCCAAGGAGATACTCTATGCTGGCAACGACGGTCATCCTTTCATTCTCGATACATGATTGCCGTGCTTCTTCAATCATTTTTAATCCTTGGCTCATGTGGCCCTTAAGGATGTACAGCGCACCTTGATAGGCATATGTGAATAGTCCCATACAATCGGCACCAAATTCTTGGCAAAACGTTACATTCTTCTTCAGTGCCTCTTCTGCCTCCTGATATTGGCCATTGACAAAATAGGTCACACCGAGAAAACATCTGGGATACTCAGTATAAAAAGGGTCAGCTGAAATCTGTATCGCAGAGCGATAGCTTTCAATCGCGGAGATGAAATCGGAAGCCATAAAATGGCCGAATCCCGTGCACACGTGGCCCACGACCATGCTTCGAATATTCGAGTGTTTCCGGCCATAATCCAAAAGAGCTTCTCCTGCTGCCAGAAGCCTTTTCCTGTCCCCCTTAAAGAAAGAGGTCTGCCCAATTCCTGCGAGGGATTTGAGGAATAGGTAATGATCCGACGTCACAAACTTGCACATTTTCTGAGCCCGTTCACCAAAGGTAATGGCTTTGTCCATCATACCCAAGTCCCAGCAGTTCCATGTGAGCCAGGTACATGCATAGCCTATCAGCGGTTTGTTGTCGATTTTCTCGCCAAGCTCTAAGGCCTTACAAAGATATGGATATGAATCTTTTGCTCTACCGTTCATCCAAACGGCAAAGCCGAGCCAAGCATAGAACATCCCTAATCCTGACTCGTCATCAAGGGATTTAGCCAGATTTTCATGGCCGCTCAAGACCTTAGTGAGTCCCTTAAAATCTCCACGGTAATAGAAGACGTAACCCCACTTTACGAGCAAATCAATTAGCAGCCGCTCTTCTTCCCTAGTTTTGTCGGTTTTATTAGTGAGAATGTCAAAAGCCTGCTTGTAATACTGATGGGCTTCTTCTACAGCATATCTTGTCAGGCTCTTTTCTCCCGACTTCATTAAATAATAAACCGCTTTATGTAGAGATTCGCTTTGAGTAAAATGGAAGGCGAGGGTTTCATAGAATTCGGGCAACCTGTCCTGAAAAAGATGTTCCATAACAACACCAATTCGTTCATGGATCTCTCTGCGATCTTTTTTGAGAAGGCCATTATAAACCACCTCCTGAGTCAGTGCGTGCTTGAACATATACTCCAGATCAGGTTGAAGGGATCTGGTTCTAATCAAGTCGAGCTGTTCCAGACCTCTGAGGCAAAGGTCGATGTCCTGGTTAAGTTCTGTGATCCTTTTGAGAATCTCGTAAAGAAAAGTTCTCCCTATTACCGAGGCTTCTTGAAGAATCCTCCTTGTCTGGTTTTCTAGGCGATCTAGCCTACCAGAAATTACACCATTGATAGTGGAGGAGATATCGGCTTCACTGATTGATTTTGCGACTGTCCAACCTCCATTATCCCGGATGAGGGTCTCAGATTCGATCAATGAATTGACCACCTCCTCAAGATAGAAAGGATTACCTTCTGCTTTGTCCTGAACAAAGCTCCTCAAATCGGTAGGAATCGTCCCGGTTTTGAGAAGAGATTCCACCATTTCCTGTGTTTCAGAAGAGGATAGATCCTGAAGTCGAATCTCATAATAGATCTTAGCTATGCTGCTTATTTGATGGGTCGTGAAGAGGCTGAAACTAGGCCTGTAAACACAGACAACAATTGCGGGATGTCGAACTTGTAGCAAGGCATTTCGGAGCAAATCTATGAATGAGGGATCAGCCCAATGAAGATCCTCCAAGAAGAAAACAGTCGGGGCTTTTCGGGCAAGTGCTGAAAGAATTCTTTTGACTGCATCTTGGAGTTGTGATTTCCAGAATTCGGGACTCACATCTTCCACCTCCGGGTAACGGAGCGAATAGAGTCCACCCACATATGGGGCAGCAACATCCCTCTTTCCGAGTAGGTGCTCTATCCCTGATTCGATTCTTTCCCTTATTTTATCCGATGGATCAGCTTCCTCAATCTGAAACACCCTATTGAGTAAATCCATTAGTGGGAAATATGGGATGTTCTGGCTATACGCATAAGCATGACCTTCTAACCATTGGATCTCATTAAGATCTAAGCTGGCCTTTAACTCCTCAACGAGCCTGCTCTTTCCCGTCCCTGCTTCTCCACAGATAGAGAAAATCCTACCCTTCCCCTCTCGGAGATTCTTAACTGCCTCACCAAGCTGGGCCATTTCCATCTTCCTACCAATAAGATCGGCCCTCAAACCGGAAAGACGGTGTAGCGTAATTGGCTTCTCCTTCGGAGACAAAACTTTGTGCATTTGAACAGGCTCAGTTTTACCTTTCACGGTTGTCGGTTCTAAGGCTTGAAATTCAAAATGACCTTCACATTGTCGATAGGTTTCATGACTAACCAAAATTTCTCCTGTTTCAGCCAGACTGCTCAACCTGGATGCAAGATTGATGGTGTCCCCTGCTACGCCATGAGTGCCTTTCTCCATGTCCACTTCACCCGTCACCACCAGGCCAGTATTAATCCCCGTGTGCATCGAAATAGGTTTGCCGATACTCTTTTCCACTTTGGGGCTCATGGAGTCCACAAGCTCATGTATTTCCCTGGCCGCCCGAATCGCTCGTATTGGATCATCCTCGTGAGCCTTTGGTACACCAAAGAGAGCCATGACCGCATCGCCAACGAACTTCTCAACAAATCCCTCGTATTTGTCTATTACCCTGGAAATTTGGCTGAAAATGCTGCTGGTAATTTCTTTTAACTCCTCGGGGTCAAAAGAAATT
>JASFEQ010000356.1:0-4732 GCA_050124735.1 Desulfobacteraceae bacterium
CGGTCCATCTCCACATAGACGATCATTTTTTTAGTCTGATCTCGGGTCCGCGGCTCATCCAGCCCAATCAGGCTGCAGCCCAGCATGGCCATGCGCACGCCAACCACCTGACCCGGACAGAGATGACCATGGACGACCGCAGATCCTTTGAGAAGCGTTTCAAAATCCTGCATAATTATCAGCCGAAAAAGACCTTATGTTAAAATTAACATAACAGCCCTCAAAAAATTTTTCACTATTTTTTTTTGGTCTTATGGACCCCGCTTTTAGGCATATGGAGGCAGGCAGGCGCTCGAGAATTCAGGCCCCGGATAAATAATAAGGGAACAGTCTTTTTTATACCACTTTGTTGCCATTTTTGACTTGACTTCTCAGATGGAACACTGGTAAGAAATTTTTCGACAAGTAGGCGTCATCTTGCCACAGGGATATTCAGCGTCCAGCATCTAAGATTCTTCATTTTTCAATGACTTAGGGGGGCACATGGTAGAAGCGAAAGCCTCATCTGGATCGAGAAAACCCGCCTGGAAAGAGGCTATTAGGCCTGCCATTTACATAGCCATCGGCATCATTATAGCCTTCCCCATCTTCAGTATCACATACTACACGATGGTGCGCACCACGACCCCACAATTCTGCGCCATGTGCCACGAGATCCAGTTCGCCTACAACACTTGGAAAACCTCAACGCACGCCAATAACGCCCAGGGATTTGTGGCCGACTGCATGGACTGCCATCTTCCCGCCCCCCATGACACCTTTGACTTCTTCTATGCCAAAACATGGCATGGCATGAAGGATCTCTTTACCCATGTCTTTCTCCTGGATGAATACGATCACGAAAAAAACCGCCAGAAGGCCTATGCCGCCTTCAAAAACGATCAATGCCAGAAATGCCACCGAAATATCCTTTATATCCCGGACAAAAGGGGGGCCATGCTGGCTCACAGATCGGTGTTATACGCCCGGCCCGGTTATGAGAAAAAGTGTGTCGATTGCCATAAAAATCTGGTGCACAGGGCGACGCCCGTCTATCGATATAAGCAGTATCAGGAAACATATAGAGGCCTGGGACTTTAGGGTTGAATATTGTTGATTGATCATTGACGAATGGGGATTGGGACCAAATTATCGCCAATTATCTTTTCAGGTAGGCAATCTACAATCATCAATCGCAAATCATCAATTCCATAGGGAAGGGGGGGTATGAGGATGAAAAGAGTCTTATTGATTGCGTTCCTGATGTGTGGGCTAACTGGGCTTGTTTTCTCTGGTTCACTGATTGCGTATGCCCAGAACATGCCCAAAGACAAAGAATTCAGGATCGAACGAAGTATGCCCAAAGAGGCTGTCGCCTGCATCCAATGTCATAAACAGGAGAGTCCAGGTATATTTGCCGACTGGGCGCATAGCCGGCATGCCAACGCCAACATCACCTGTTATGACTGCCACAAGGCTGAGGAATTCGATCCTGACGTGAGTAAAGAACATTACAAGCAGTACGAGCGCTCTGACCTGAAATATGGCCGAAAAGAATATAGGGTGCCCGTTGCTGCTGCTGTGACACCTAAGGATTGCTCTCGTTGTCACCCGGACGAGTCCAAACAGTATGCCCAGAGTAAGCACGCCAATACCCTTGAGATCATCTGGAAGATCGATCCATGGCTGAAAAAGGGAATGAACAGCGACTTTGAGCGCCTTTCCGGTTGTTTCACATGCCACGGAACCGTTTTGAAGGTCAGGGACGGTGTCCTGAGTACTGACACCTGGCCCAATGTGGGTGTGGGACGTATCAATCTGGACGGCAGCCGAGGAAGCTGCACCAGTTGTCACACACGGCACCGCTTCTCCGTGATGGAGGCGAGAAAGCCGGAGGCCTGCGGTCAGTGCCATCTGGGACCCGACCATCCCCAGATAGAGATCTATATGGAATCCAAACATGGGGACATTTACACGGCCCATGGAGATACATACAATTGGCATGCGGCGCCGGGGACCTGGTCCCCTGGCGTGGATTATAGGGCGCCCACCTGTGCCGGTTGTCACATGTCAGGGGCTGGTTCCGTTCTCACCTCCCATGATGTAACCGAAAGACTCGCTTGGGAATCCCAGGCACCCCTCACGGTCCGTCCCGAGGATTTCAAGCCCTTCCCTGCCAAGACCAACTGGAAGACAGAGAGGGCAAAGATGCGGGAAATATGCATGCAATGCCACGGAAAGAGCTGGACCGATGGTCACTTCGTCAAAATGGATAAGGTAATGATCGAGTATAACGACGTCTACTTCAAACCAGCCAAGAAGATGCTCGACGATCTATATGCCAAAGGACTGCTTGACAAGACCAAGTTCTTTGACGAGGAATTGGAGATCGAGTACTATGAGCTCTGGCACCATGAGGGCCGTAGGGCCCGTTTCGGTGCGGCCATGATGGCGCCTGACTATGCTTGGTGGCACGGCTTTTACGAATGCAAGAAGCGCTATAATAGCTTCATGGAGGAGGCGCGTGAGCTGATCGAGGAGAATGAAAAGGCCTATATCGCAAAGGACTTCCCCAATGCGACGGGCAACACCGCCAAGCCGCCGGAGGCAGCGCCCATATCCAGATAAGATAACCCCGTAAGCGTAGTAACCCCTTTCCATCAGACCCCGGTCCCTTGAAAAAGGGATCGGGGTTTTTCCTTGATTATGGGGGCCACAATGTGACATAGTGTTATTTGGACTGTTTGGATTGGGCTCGAGACCAAAAAATCCTTCCTGGAGGCATTTATGGATAAGGGGGAATTTGTACGTATTCGTAAGGAGCTGGGCAAAACGCAGAAGCAGATGGCTGAACTACTTGGCACGTCACTCAAGGCTGTACACAGCTACGAGCAGGGATGGCGAAGGATCCCTATCCATGCGGAACGGCAGATGCTCTTCCTGTTCGCCAGAATTAAGGAGAAGGATGAAAAAATCAAATCCTGCTGGACCATAAGAAAATGCCCTCCTGATCAGAAACGACAATGTCCTGCATGGGAGTTTCGTTCCGGTAAGCTGTGTTGGTTTATTAACGGGACCATCTGCGAGGGGTCAGTTCAACAGGACTGGAGTGAAAAGATAAAGATGTGCAGAACATGTGAGGTCTTTACGCCTCTACTAACACCCAAAGCGAAAGGGGCATAATACCCCGTTTTGCCTCAATCAGGGGATCTGTGATGGAAATTGTCTCCGTGGCCGTCAGCAAGAAAAAGGGAACTCGCAAGAAGATCGTGGATGAGGCACTTCTCATTCAAGATCACGGCATCGAGGGCGACGCCCATGCCGGCCCCTGGCATCGGCAGGTGAGCTTCCTGGCCGCCGAGAGCATTGAAAAGGCCCGCAGTCAAGGGCTGGAGGTGACCTTTGGCGATTTCGCCGAGAACATCGCCACCGCTGGGATTGACTGGCAGAAAATACCTGTGGGAACCCAATTGAGGCTGGGCGATCGCGTGCGCGTGGAGGTGACACAGATCGGCAAAGAATGCCACACCCGATGCGCCATATATTATCTGGCAGGGGACTGCATCATGCCCAAAGAAGGCATCTTTGCTCGCGTCCTGGAGGGTGGAAAAATCCGGCCTGGAGATATAATAGCCATTCAGGGCGAGACTTAATATTATTCCAAATTCCCTTCTAAGAGCCCTTTTTCACATTCCTTCCCCCTATAACCCTGTTCAGATCACATCAACACACCTGTTCACGGCAAACATATCCCATGCCTCTTGTCATCACCCGCGCGTTGATCTCTGCGAGAATCGTTGTTAAAGCCTTTTTAGTGCTTACCTTAATCCTATTAGCACTACATTGTTGGAGGCCCATACCCATGGCACATGCAAAAGAACACAAGAATTCAGAGAAACAACCCAACCGGCTGATCCATGAGAAAAGTCCCTATCTGCTGCAACATGCTTACAATCCCGTGGATTGGTATCCCTGGGCAGATGAGGCGTTTGAGAAGGCCCGGAAGGAAGATAAGCCCATATTTTTGTCCATTGGTTATTCCACCTGTCACTGGTGCCACGTCATGGAACGGGAATCCTTTGAGGACCATGAGGTGGCCAAGTTGATGAATGAGACATTCGTCTCCATTAAAGTGGACAGGGAGGAGAGGCCCGATCTGGACCATATTTACATGACCGTCAGTCAAATCTTGACGGGCAGTGGGGGCTGGCCCCTCAATATCATTATGACCCCGGACAAAAGGCCCTTCTTTGCCGGAACCTATATTCCAAAGGAAAGCCGATTTGGAAGGCTGGGGATGATGGACCTCGTTCCTCGGGTCAAGCAGGTCTGGAAGGAACGTCGGGATGAAGTGTTGGACTCTGCCGAAAAAATCGTGGGAGCCCTCAAATCTGTGGAAAGTGAGGCTCCGGGAGAAGAACCCGATACCACCACTTTGGATGACGCTTATCAGCAACTGGCCGAACGCTTTGACGAAAGGTTTGGGGGATTCAGCAAAGCGCCTAAGTTCCCCACCCCCCATAGCTTATACTTCTTATTGCGTTATTGGAAACGGACAAACAATCAAAAAGCGCTCCAAATGCTTGATAAGACCTTGCAAGAGATGCGACAGGGCGGCATTTACGACCATGTGGGCTTCGGGTTCCATCGCTACTCCACGGATCAGGAATGGTTGGTGCCCCATTTTGAAAAGATGCTCTACGACCAGGCGATGCTGGCCATGGCCTACGTGGAAGCCTATCAGGCCATGGGA
>JASFEQ010000357.1:0-4704 GCA_050124735.1 Desulfobacteraceae bacterium
GCAAAAGTTTGTGGATGCCATCAAAGAAACGGGGTGCAAGGTGGTGGGACTGAGCGGATTTCTGACCCTGGCTTATGATTCCATGAAAGAGACGGTTGATGCCATCAAAGAGGCTGGGCTGAGGGATCAAATCAAGGTCATGATCGGCGGCGGACAGATCGATGACCAAATCATGGATTATACGGGGGCTGACGCCTATGGCCGGGATGCCATGGAAGCTGTGAAAATAGCAAACCAATGGTACGGAGGTTAAACATGGAAAAAAAGTGGGAAGAGATGGGCAGAGAAGAAAGGCAGGAGGCAATGTTTGAGCGTTGGCTGACCGGAGAGGGTCTGGAGTTCAAAAGCCCGGAGGCCAAGGCACAGTACCAAAGAAGGATCACCCGTGTAAAGGACGCCATTCAGCTGAAAAAGACGCCTGACCGGGTTCCCATTTTACCTTTTGCAACTTTTATGACGCCTCAGCTTGGCGGTGCAAATGCCAAGGAGGCCATGTACGATGTGGAGAAATTGACTTCCTCGATGATGAAGTACCTGACCGAATTTGACCCCGATTTCTACGGCTCAGCCATCATTATTGTGAATGGCGCCGCGTTGGAGAAACTGGACTACAAACTCTACAAATGGCCCGGGTATAATCTCCCCGATAAATATGTGTACCAGTGCATGGAAGCGGAGTACATGACAGCGGAGGATTATGAACACTTTATCGACGACCCCACGGACTTCTGGTTGAGGAGCTATCTCCCCCGCATTATGGGGGCCTTGGAGCCCCTAAAGGATTTACCACCACTTTATGGCACCATGGAGCTGCCGCCATCGTGGAGCTTCTTTTTTACCCTTGGAATGCCAGAGGTGCAGGAGGCCCTACAGAGGCTCATGGAGGCAGGCCGGCTCAGCTTTGAATGGAGTGGAAAGATTGCTGAATTTGACATGGAGGCCCAGGCGATGGGGTGGGTTCAATTCTCAGGGGGATTCACCAAAGCGCCCTATGACTTTTTTGCCGACACGTTGCGGGGCACCCACGAGATGGTGGCAGACCTCTACAGGCGCCCAGACCTGGTTTTGAAGGCTGTGGAAAGGATGACGCCCCTGGCCATCAAGACAGGTCTTGGTGGGCCCGCCGCCTCTGGAAACCCCATCGTGTTCATACCCCTGCACAAGGGCGCTGATGGGTGGATGTCGGATGAGCAGTTCAGGACCTTTTACTGGCCCTCCCTGAAGGCGGTTTGCATGGCCCTGATTGAGGAAGGGTGCGTCCCATTCCTTTTTGCCGAGGGCGGTTACAATTCCCGCCTGGAGTACCTGAATGAGCTGCCCAAGGGGACCTGTATCTGGATGTTCGATCAGACGGACATGGCCGAGGCCAAGAAAGTCATAGGCGATACCACGTGTATCGCAGGAAACGTCCCCATATCCAAGATCATGACCGGGACGCCGGATCAGATCAAAGAGATTTGCAAGGCATTGATTGATACAGCGGGCAAGGGCGGCGGTTACATCATGGCCATGGGATGTGCTGCGGACGAGGGCAAGCCTGACACCGTCAAAGCGATGATTGATTTCACCAAAGAGTACGGCGTTTATAAATAGGTGGCCACGGGCTCAGGCCCGGGTTTTTCTGCTGATTATGGATAGGAACACGGGGGGTCATCAGATAGAATTTCAGCCTGTTGGCAGGCGGGGAGCATGCCTTGAAGGGGAAACCCTTCTGGACTGCGCACGCCGGTTGGGTGTGGAGCTGGTCAGTCTCTGCGGCGGCAAAGGGAAATGTAAAGGCTGCAAGATAAGGGTTTTGGAAGGAGGCCTATCTGAAATAACCCCTGTCCAGCAAGAGGTCTTTACCCAAGAAGAACTGCAGAGCGGCTGGCGTCTGGCCTGCCAGACCTATCCAAAAGGCGATTGCAGGGTACATGTGCCGCCCGAATCGGTAAGTACGCAGCAGCGCCTCCAGGTTGAGGGGCGGGAAATTGATGTCCCCCTCGATGGCCCGATTAGGTCTGTTGCCTGCCAACTAGAACCCCCCTCTTTAAAGGCCCCTGTGGCAGATGCGGAGAACCTGCTCCAGAAGATAGGCGCCCCAGGCCCTATTCATATGGATATCCACCTGCTGAGGGATCTGTCTAGGAGTTTACGGGAATGGGATTGGGGCCTAACGGCACACATCCGAGATCAGGAACTGGTGGCTGTTAGCCCGCCCGGTTCCCGCCCGTTTGGTCTGGCCGTTGACCTGGGCTCAACCAAGATAGCCGGGTACCTGATTGATCTGGGGACTGGTGAAACTCTGGCCTCACAGGGGATCATGAACCCCCAGATCAGTAAGGGCGAGGACATCATCACGCGGATCGACTTTGCCAATCGATCCCCAGGTGGGCGAACCTTGATGGCGGATTTGGCGCGAGAAGCGCTGATGAAGTTGGCGCAAGGCTTGTGCGCTGAAATAGGCGCTAAAACTGGGGATATTCTGGAGGCCGTCATTGTAGGCAACACGGCCATGCACCACTTGATCCTGGGCCTGCCTGTCCACCAACTGGCCAGGTCTCCATTTGTGCCAGCCGTGCGCAGGGATTTAAACGTCAAGGCGAGGGAGATAGGCCTGGATTTTACTCCAGGAGCCTATGTGTATTTCCCCCCCAACATTGCAGGCTTTGTGGGTGCGGATCATGTGGCCGCCCTTACTGCCACGGTCGGAGAGTGGGCCCATGAGAAGGCCATGGTCATTGATATCGGCACCAACACGGAAATATCTCTCATAGACCGGGAGAAGATAACGAGCGTCTCCTGCGCTTCGGGCCCCGCATTCGAAGGCTATCATATCAGAGATGGCGTGAGGGCCTCCCCCGGTGCCATCGAGAAAGTCTATCTGTGGAACGACGGTGTCAACTATAAGACCATTGATGATGCGGAGCCCATAGGGATTTGCGGGTCCGGGATATTGGATGCAGTCTCGCAGCTCTATCTTGTTGGCGTGCTGGACCAGGGCGGCCGAATGTTGGAAGGTTCCCATTCCCGTCTGGTCGAGAAAAACGGCCGTTTAGAATTCGTCCTTGTCTCCAAAGAAGCAGGCAGAAGGGGTCCGGAGATCTCCATCACCCAGAAGGATGTGCGTGAGGTCCAGCTGGGTAAGGCTGCTATTCAGGCCGGGATAAAAATCCTTTTGTCCCGAGAAGGCATTTCCGAAAAGGAAATCCATAAGGTCATTATAGCCGGGGCCTTCGGCAGTTACATAGACATTTCCAATGCAGTGGCCATGGGCATGCTACCCTCCATTCCCCTGAGCAGGTTCCATCAGGTGGGAAATGCGGCCGGTATAGGCGCCAAGGTTTTTCTGCTGTCTTCCTCCAAGCGCAAAGAGGTGGAAGATTTGCTATCACGTATAAAATATCTTGAACTAGCGGGTACACCCGAATTCAGTAAGGCCTTTACCCAGGCCTGCTTGCTCGAGCCCTATCATCTAAATTCAGAAGCTCCCCCAGACTGACATGGATTCATACTGGCTTGATCCCCTTGAAATATACTTTATCAGTTGTTTGTCATGCGTCAGAGAGGAAACCTATGCTTATCGTTGGTGAACGGATCAATACGAGCCGTAAATTGGTAAACGAGGCCGTGGCCAACCGGGATGCGGCATACATTGAAGGCCACGGCTGTCCTGCTGGGGCAGGATCCGTGGTGTCAATCCTACACGGGCGCCTTTCGAGAAGGAAAGTTGGAGACATAATGCATGGTGTCTGCCCATGAGTCGTGTCAGAACCAAAATCATAGCCTGTAAGACAGTCATCGAAGAAATGCAAGGGCTGCTGCCACCTGACCTGGAATCTATTACCCTAGAGTCTGGGCTCCATCTCCGTCCGGACCAATTACGAGACGCACTGCAATCTACCATAGATGAAATCACTGCCCATACGGAGACCATCATTCTGGGGTATGGATTGTGTTCCATGGGTGTCATAGGCCTTAGGGCGACCCATAGCACTCTGGTCATTCCCCGCATAGACGACTGTGTCGCCATGTTCCTTGGCTCCCGGCAGGCATACAAGAAGGAATTAAAGCAGGAGCCAGGGACCTATTTTCTATCTAAAGGGTGGATAGAGGCGGAGATTACGCCCTTAGATGAGTTGAGAATGATGGAGGCGCGATATGGCAAGAGACGTGCTGAATGGGTTATGAAGCGAATGCTTCAGAATTACAAGCGCCTCGCCTTTATCGATATGGGCTATCAAGATCAGGAAAAATACCGTCAATTATCCCGGAAGGCGGCAGAGAAATTCAATCTCTACTATCAAGAGATCAAGGGGACACCCGAATTTCTCGGAATGATATGTAACGGCCCCTGGGACGATGAATTCGTTGTAGCCCCTCCTGGGCATACGATCCACTTGGAGGACTTTGGAATACTTCCTGCCAGAGAGCAACAACCTAGTAGTCTGTTAAGAGAGGAGCCACGATGAGTGGGGCGAGAGGCCGTTCGCCAAACCCGAGCTAAGCAGTAAACAAAATTTCTTATCCAACTTTTCAAACAAAATCCTTACTAAACCGTTAAACCAGCCATCTTGGCAGAAAGGAGCAATGTTATGTCCGACCAAAGATATCTTGACGTCTTCCTCACAGAGGAAGATCACATGGCAAAGGATATGTTCCGTAATTTCGTTGAAAAAGAAATTATGCCGGTTCGGCAACAAATAGACGACGATAAGGAACACA
>JASFEQ010000358.1:0-4698 GCA_050124735.1 Desulfobacteraceae bacterium
TATGTTTGGTAGTCCCCACTACGACGACCAAGTAGAAATGTGGCTGAAGGTAGAGCATCATCCACTCTACTATTCAAAGGCAAAGGTGGAGTCTGAGGCAAAGCACGTCCTTACTCTTAAACCATATATTTGGGGGACGTTAGGGGGACGTCCTTAACTAACTCAATTATTCTTTAAAAGTGTGCCGACCCCTCTAGTTATTGAGTTAGTTAAGGACGTCCCCCGTTTTATGAAAGGCGTTATTTATCCCAGAAGGTTTTGAGGATCCAGGCGTGGATATCGGTGGGGATATCAAAGGCTGCTGTTTCAATAAAACAACCGCTTCCAGTGGCTATTATATCTGTACCATCCGTTGCTACAAAAAGCTCTATGCCACGTGTGCCATCGTTGGCTGCAAAGAAGAGAGTACCACTCACATTGGCTAGTTTATCCGGATTGCTATCCCCAGCACCGGAATTAATATCTTTGGCCAGAACCGTACCCGCTGCTGTACCATCGCTTTGCCACAGCTCCACACCACTAGCAACACCAAAAACAACACCATCAGCTGCAAAGAAAAGGGTCCCGTTCCTCACGGTAAGCTGCTTTGGGGAGCTACTTGCAGCACCAGGATTTATATCTTTAACCCTCACTGTGCCAGCCGCCGATCCATCGCTTCTCCATAGCTCTATACCATGGACACCGTCATCTGCAGCAAAGAAAAGGGTTCCGTTAAAATTAGCCAGTTCATTTGGAGTGCTACTCACGGCCCCGGCTCTTATGTCTAGAACCTGCACCGTACCGGCTCCCGTGCCATCACTTTTCCAGGGCTCCACCCCAGTAGCACCATCATCCGCGGCAAAAAAGAGGGTTCCATTCACATTAGTGAGTCCACCCGGAAGGCTGCTTCCTGCTCCAGGGTTTATGTCTAGAACCTGTACCGTACCCGCTGCAGTACCATCGCTTTTCCAGAGCTCTGCCCCATTCCCATCGATGGCTACGAAAAAGAGGATACCGTTCACGTTGGTTAATTGATTCGGAAGGCTGCTAGCTGCACCGCCATTTATGTCTAGAACCTGTACCGTACCCGCTGCTGTACCATCACTTTTCCAGAGCTCTACGCCATCGGCACCATCATCCGCGGCAAAAAAGAGGGTTCCATTCACATTAGTGAGTCCACCCGGAAGGCTACTACCTGCACCGCCATTTATGTCTAGAACCTGTACCGTACCCGCTGCTGTACCATCACTTTTCCAGAGCTCTACGCCATCGGCACCATCATTAGCTGCAAAGAAAAGGGTTCCGGCAACATTGGTTAAGTTTTCAGGATTGCTACCTAGAACGCCGGGATTTATATCTTTGACGATTACAGTTCCCCCTCCTGTCCCATTACTCGTCCAGAGTTCCCTTCCAAGCGCTCCATCGTCGGCTGAAAAGACGGCCGTTCCATTGAGGTTTGTGAATTCTTTAGGAGAGCTGTCGCCTGCACCAGGATTAATGTCTTTGATTCCTATTGTCCCGCCTGGTGTCCTATTGCTTATCCAGATTTCAATGCCATTGATCCCATCGTCTGCTGCGAAGTAGAGGGTTCCGTTTATATCAGCGAGCTCATCTGGAGAGCTGTCGCCTGCACCAATGTTTATGTCCTTGAGGAGGCGAATTTCCCCGTTGGCATGAACGATTGAGAAAAACGTGAAAGCGATTACACTAAAACTGATTATTAATTTAACCCTCATCTCACAGCCCCCTTTTCTGGGATAACCAGAAAACCGAATTTAACCAAAAATAGACAATTATCTATAGCTCAATCCCTATATTTCAAAACACCATAAGAACCTTCCAGTTATGTTGTGAAGATATCGGAAAAGTATAGTGTTTTTGGACAATTGTCAAGGAGAGGAGGAGATTAGGGGTCTAATTGCGAGGCTTTTCTTTCGCCCATCCTGGCATTCTCACCTCTGAGATGGCGTCGAGTCTGGGGACGTAGGGTTTGATGTCAACCACCGGCGTCCCGTCGTACGCATCAATGGCATCAATATGGATCCGCCTGCCGTCAATCGATAATATCTTGCATGCACTGATGCTAATGGGATTGGGCCTTACCGGGGAACGGGTCGCAAAGACCCCTGTCAAGGGATTCGCTTTATTCCTCCTTGGATGGACCTGTAGTGTTTTTCTTTTCTCTGGAATGTCACTCTTTTGGAACCAGGATAAGACGATGATGTGGGAATTTTGATCTAACCCCATGAGGCCGTCTTCATACGCCTGATTAATCTCTATAGTGACACGTTCATCTCGTTTTCTCACGATGCCAACAGGAAAGATTTTAAAGTTCTCTTCCATTCTGCAAATCCCCATGCTCCTAAGATCGTCACGCCTTAAGGTAACGATAATAAAGATCAATATTGTAGACAGCGGCCAATGGGTTGTGGACAAGCACGCGATCCTTAACGGCCAGAACCGTACAAGGCGCTTCTGCATATTTGAGAAACAGGGAATCGTGACCCACACAGAGACCAAGCAGAATGTTGAAATCGGTTTTTTCATCGTTCAGTATTAAGGCCTGCAAAACCGGATTGCACATGGACTCAAAAGATCCAATGGCAACCTTTTGATCATCACGAACGTCAATCTTCTCTTTTGGAACCCTACCCACCTTGCACACGACCGAAATCATCTCGAAGCCCTTATCTGAAAAAATTTTTTCAACGACCTTGGCTTCTTTGCGAAGACCCACACAAAAAACAAGCCCAAGACGTTTGTAATCCATCCTGTGAGCGAATTCGATGATCTCAACGATGCGCGGTTTTATGGGTCTTACAAGCGCATACCCTCCTTCCCGGTTCACATATCCTTCCGCTTCCTGGATCGATGCCTGTTTGGCAAATTCCAACAATTCAGCATTTTCATATTCTTTTAGGCACTTTGCAGTCAGCTCTGACTTGTTCAGCGTAGGGCAAAAAGATGGCGCTTTTCCATCTTCTTTTCGGCAGAGTCGAACTGAGATATCAAAAGGGCATTGAGCACAATTGGGTAAATCATCTTTCATTATTTCTCTCCTTTTTCTACTTGAATTCCGGAATCGGTTCTCAATTTTGTCTTAAAACTACAAGTCTATTCTCAGGAAGTCAAAAAAAATTTAGGATTTGGCACGTCTTCGATGCTTAGACGCTCACGAATCTCTGCTCTGTTTAATCAAACAGCGTTTCAAGCCGTCTAGAATTTCAGTCTCATTACAGTTGTACCCAACCATGGCAAGTGCCGTTTTCTTTGGTTCTTCCCATGGTGCAATACTGTACCGTCCTGCCGTGACATTAATGACAGCAGAGAAATCAGGGAAACGGGCCCATCCTTTCAATCGAAAAAGGTTAGGTGGAAGGGACTGGAGAAACGCCTCCAGTTTCTCCCTGTCAAATGGGCGTTTCTCCTCAAATGAGAAGGCCTGAAACCCCCCTTCATCAGGATGGTCATGATCATGATGTGCATTACCATGATACTCATGATCAGCTCCCTTCATATGCTCAGGATCGACCGTTAATAGTAACTGGGGGTCCACGGCACAATGGTGGGTAGCAAAAATTGTCGCTTTTGGATTCATCTCTTGAAGCGATGCTTGGATATCTGAGACAGATTCGGATGGTGTCAAATCAATCTTGTTAAGGAGGATCGTATCTGCACAGCGAATCTGGTTGTCGTAGAAAGGGCCGAACATATCCTTTGCCTTGAAAAAGTCTGCGTCCACCACGGTTACCAGGTGCCGGATACGGCTGTATTTATTGGCGGGCGGTTCATAAAGGGTATCGAGGATATCCCCTGGTTGGGCCACACCCGTCGCCTCAACCACAAGAAAATCAGGGCTGACACGATCGTGAATCTCCTGGATAGCTCTGGAGAAATCGGTTTTCAAAGTACAGCATATGCAACCCGTTGTTAACTCCAGCATATCCACATTCTTGCCGGAAAGCAGAGTACCATCAATCCCTATATTCCCCACCTCATTAACGATTAGAGCCACCTTGCCAATCCCCTGAATATTTGAGGTCAAAAGGTGCTTTATGAGGGTTGTTTTTCCAGCGCCAAGAAATCCCGATACGATAAAAACGTCCATCTTCTTCAATCAGAAAGAAACAAAGTTTATCTTATCCCCATCATCAAAAAACGCTCTACAAACTATTTATGAACCTTTTGCATAGTTGAATGGCTTCGGTGGGATCCAGCGTCTGTGCGTCAGCCCCCAACTCTTTCCGCGCAAATTCCGTTGTCACACCTCCACCAATGATTACAAAAGTACGTTCTCGAAGTCCTTTCTCCTTCAACAGAGAGATGACTTCCTTCATGGAAACAAAGGCGGGTGTGATGAGTGCTGACATGGCAAGGATGGAAGCACCTGTCCTCTGGATTTCATCAATGAACCTTTGAGGGGGGACATCAACTCCCAGATCATGAATCATAAAGCCCTGAGAACGCATGACCGTGGTGACCAGGTTCTTTCCCAAATCGTGGATATCCCCCAAAGGCGTGCCAAAAACCACCACGCCTTGGGAATCCGCTTCAGCCAGACCCTCCAGGAGTCTTGGCTCAAGAATATCACTAACCTGTCTGAAAACTTCGGCAGAGTATATGAGTTCACTGAGGAAGAATTCGCCAGTCTCAAATCGCTTTCCCACCTCCTCCATGCCCTCTCTGCATGCAGTTAGGATCGCAAAGGGATCCTCTCCT
>JASFEQ010000359.1:0-4696 GCA_050124735.1 Desulfobacteraceae bacterium
AAAGGAACTCACCCCCAGATGGGCACGGCATACCTTGAGAAGAGCCTCATGGCAGACCTGGATAAACCGGGCGCCAATGCAGCCAAAAAAGGGGACGTCAAACAGGCATTGAGTGGTGCCGCCACCACGTATGAGGCGACATATTATGTGCCGGCCGTGGCCCATGTCACCATGGAACCCCAGAACTTCACAGCCCACGTGCAGAAGGACCGATGTGACGTGTGGGGGCCCACACAGGGTCAGACCCTATCCCACATGTTGGCCGCAAAAATCTCGGGAGTACCCCCAGAGAAGACCTACGTGCATACCACCATGCTCGGGTGCGGCCTTGGGAGAAGGTCACGGCCTGATCAGCTTATCGAGGCTGTTATTGCATCCAAGGCCAGCGGAAAACCGGTGAAGGTGGTTTACACAAGGGAGGAGGATATCCAGACCGATTTCTTTCGCGCCCCAGCGGCACATAGAATCCAGGCCGGATTGGACAACAGGGGCCGTCTGATCGCGTGGTCCCATAAACTCTCCTCCACTTCCATATTGAAGTTCATCAACCCCAAGGCGATAAAAAACGGGGTCGATTTTTACTGTCTGTGGGGACTCGCAGATTTTCCAAATACAAAACACAAAAATACTACGTTTATCTATACCGGCATACCGAACTTCTCCGTTGATATGGTCATAAACGAGCTACCCGTAACCGCTGCTCCCTGGAGGTCTGTCCAGAATGGCCCCAATGCCTTTGTGATCCAGTCATTCATGGACCAACTGGCACACAAGGCCGGAAGAGACCCGCTCTCCTTTCGCTTGGAAGCGCTAGGGGATAATATGCGTGCCCGAAGGGTGCTGGAGACTGCTGCCATGAATGCGGGTTACGGCAGACCCATGCCCAAAGGGTACGGCCGCGGCATAGCCCAGCACGCCTGTTTCGGCACTTGGGTAGCAGCGGTGGCCGATGTGTCCGTCAATAAAAAAGACGGTGCAGTGAAGGTCCATCGGGTTGTGGTTGCCGTGGATTGCGGCCCTGTGGTCAATCCGGACCCCATCATCGCCCAGATGGAGGGTGGGGTCACGATGGCCCTGAGCACCACTCTGAAGGAAGAGGTCCAGTTTGCCAATGGAGGCGTGGCATCTGAGAATTTTGAGGATTACCCCTTACTGAGAATGAGTGAGACCCCTGAGATTGAAGTTCACATCATCAAGAGTAATGAAGAGATAGGGGGTATCGGAGAACTGGGTATCCCAGCCACTGCGCCTGCTGTGGCGAATGCGGTATTCAATGCCTCAGGGGCACGCGTGAGGCGCATTCCAATGACCCCTGAAAGGGTCCTGGCTGCGCTCTAGAAACATAAGCAGTTCAACCATAACCTAAAGCACAAGGGCCGCGCCTGCATCATCGCAGGCGCGGCCCTTCCATTTTATCAGCAGAACTGGTTCTGTGTCAGTATTAATAGGGGTTTGATCAGATAAAGTTTTAATGGTAATTGGATGGAGTGGCCGTGAATGATAAACTTCCGAATTCGGTCACTTTCGCCCCCGCCTTCGCCCGGCTAAACTACGGGCAGAGTCCATATAGTGCGAATGGCCTGGATTCCCGCTTTCGCGGGAATGACATAAAAAGGACCAAGACGTTTTTTGGGGCACTTAGCTAGGTCCAGATAGTATGTTGAAAGTTAAGGAAATCAAGGCCAAGAGCGTTCTCAATAGGTCGAAAATCTTTGACTACTGTGTGAATCCTTACACAGGTTGCCAGATTGGGTGCAGCTATTGCTACGCCCGTTTATTCATGCGGCGGTATTCTGGGCACAAAGAGGCCTGGGGTGAATTTGTGGATGCCAAAATGAATGGCCCCGAGATTCTGAAAAAGCAGTTGCAGAGAGCCAAAAGGGGAACAGTTTGGGTGTCTTCCGTCTGCGACCCCTATCAGCCTTTGGAGAAAAAGTATAAAATAACGCAACGATGTTTGAAGGAGCTGGTAAAGAAACAGTTCCCCGTCAATATCCAGACAAAGTCAAAACTTGTGCTGCGCGATCTGGATTTGTTTCAGGAGTTCGAGGAAATTGAAGTGGGATTTACAATAACCACAGATGATGAGGGGGTGGCAAGACAATTTGAGCCTCGGGCAACCCCTGTAAAGGATAGATTGAAGGCGTTGGAAAAAATTCATGCTTCAGGGATCAAAACTTATGCTTTCATTGGACCCATTCTCCCCGGAAATCCGGAAAAGCTTGGTCAGAACCTGGAAGGCAAGGTGGACTATGTTTACATTGACAGAATGAACTATTTAAGTTCAATAAAGGGTTTATCTAAGCAACTGGGTTTCGAGAGGGAGACAAGGGACCGGTTCTTCCGTGAATACAAGAAAAGACTCACATCAGAATTGAAGAAAAGAAAGATGAAATATGAAGCTCTGTTCTAGGTTTCTCTCCACCACGGAGCTAGGAACCCGCCAGCCTCAGCCCATAAAGGTTTTGAGTGCTAACCCATCAGCAATCTAGGCCGAAGGCAGAGATTCTTTTCATTGGGCGGCATCTCCCGCCCGATGAAAAATATTTTCTTCTGTGTCCTCTGTGTCTCAGTGGTGAATCCTAACGGCAGTTGATTACGAGGAGAATGAAATATGGATGAATGGATACCGTTCAAAGAGGGCGACTATATAGTGGAACAGGCCTTTTTGTTGGCGCCTGATCATTCAGGTGTTCTTTTAGATGATGCGGTCATAAGGGTCTTTCAGGATAAACGAGGCCAGCGCCAGATGAACGGGAGCTGCCGCGTGATAAACGCTCTCTTGGTCAAATTGTTGGATGACCATAACGAAATCGACCTGGTGCTAGACCTGGGAGCAGAGTTCAAGTATCTCCTCAAAGATCCAATCCTGAAAGGGGGTAAGGTCTTCTCTCCTGATGTCAAATCAACGCTTCAATTTCTTCCCAAAGAACCCTGGACTAAGATACAGGAAGGGGAATACGAAGCCCTCTATTCTCGCCTGAACTTCCTCTCTTAGCACACAGCGTGTGCCGCAAGGTTTCAAGTTCCGTGTTTCATGATGCTTGACTTTTTAGGCAGTTCTCTTAATATGAAGCTCGCCAAATTAAGAAACGTATGACTTGTATTGACTGCTAAATACCCATAGAACTCCTTTTTAACCATTAGGAGGATCAAGCATGGTTTAAGCTTCGAACCAACCCCGTCTCTCAAACTGAGAACGGGGTTTTTTGTGGGGAGGCACAAACATGAAATGCCCGAAATGCCGGTTTGAAAATCCAGGCGGTGCAAAATTTTGTAATGAGTGTGGTGGCCCACTGGAACTTGCCTGCCCACAATGTGGGCAAGCGAATCCGCCCGGCAGCAAATTTTGTAACGAGTGTGGACATGTTCTCAAGGAGCCCGCAGAAACTCCCCCCATTGATTTCAACCAACCCCAATCTTATACCCCTAAATTTTTGGCCGACAAGATCCTAACAACCCGAAGCTCCATGGAAGGGGAGAGGAAACTTGTGACTGTGTTTTTTGCTGATGTGGCCAATTACACCTCTATGGCTGAAAAGCTCGACCCTGAAGAAGTCCACCAGATCATGGACGGATGTTTCCAGATCCTGATGGATGAGATCCACAGATATGAGGGGACCATCAACCAATTTACCGGAGACGGTGTGATGGCTTTATTTGGTGCACCTGTGGCCCATGAGGACCATGCACAACGAGCGTGCTATGCGGCTTTATCCATTCAAAAAGCGATAGAGGAGTACGGAAATAGAATAGAGATGGGACGGGGTGTAGAGTTCAAAATTCGCATAGGGCTAAACTCTGGACCCGTGGTGGTGGGCTCTATTGGGGACGATTTGCGTATGGACTACACCGCCGTTGGAGATACAACCAACCTGGCTGCCAGGATTCAACAGGCGGCAAAGCCCGGTGAAGTCTGGGCGAGTCAAGACACCCGCAATATCATCCAGGATTATTTTCATGACGAGATGGCGGGTGAATTTCCTCTGAAGGGCAAGGCTGCGCACCAGCCCCTCTATCGCATGGTATCCGAACGCCCGGATGTACGTACCCGTTTTGAGGCCGGTCTTGTTCGAGGGATCACCGAACTCGTCGGTCGCCGTCCTGAAATGGAAGCCTTGAGGTCAGTGTTCGAAAGGGCCAAAGAGGGGGAGGGGCAAGTGGTGGATGTGGTCGGGGAGGCGGGTGTTGGGAAAAGCCGCCTCGCGTATGAGTTTCAGGCGGCCCTCGGTAAAGAAGCGACCTTTCTCACCGGTATCTGCGTCCAGCACGGCAGGAATATCAACTTTCTCCCCGTGATGGATGTGGTAAAGGCGGTCTTTCGCATCGAAGAGGGAATGAGAGAAGAAGAGGTTGGAAGTCGAATTGAGGGGAGAATCACAGAGAATCTTGCGCCGATGATTCCTTTTTACCGGAGTCTGCTGTCTCTCAAGGTGGACGATCCTCTGTATAAGGCATTGAATCCGGAAGGGCGGAAGTTTGGCACGTTCGAGGCCGTGAAGAACCTTCTCATCGGTCTGAGCCAAGAAAACCCCCTGGTCGTCTTTCTTGAGGACGTGCACTGGATGGACAAGATTTCCGAAGAATTTTTTGCCTATTTTTCTCACTCTATCGTGGAACACCCTATCTTGATGTTTGCAGCATACCGTCCCGATGGTGCCCCGTCCTGGGCACAGGGCACCCACTATCAAAGGCT
>JASFEQ010000360.1:0-4686 GCA_050124735.1 Desulfobacteraceae bacterium
CAGTTTCTCGACAGCTTCCCTTATTTTCTGAGCGTCTTTCTCCCCTTGCTTAAACATTTCTCTAGCCAGGTCCAGGGATTTCTTTAGGCAGAGAGCGGATTCTCGTTCCTCAGGGTTCAGATAGTTGTTACGGGAACTCATAGCCAGACCATCAGGTTCCCTAACAGTGGGGACACCAATAATCTGGATGTCCATGTCCAGGTCTCTTACCATCCGCTTTACCGCGGTCAGCTGCTGGTAGTCCTTTTCTCCGAATATGGCCGAGTGGGGCCTCGCGATATTGAAAAGCTTGGCAACCACGGTCGTAACGCCATCAAAATGTCCGGGCCGTGAAAGACCACAAAGGTGCGTTGTGACCCTCTCAACCACAATTTTTGTCTGGTGCTCGTCTGGATACATCTCTTGCACAGGCGGGGCAAATACCAGATCTACACCCACATCTCTGGCACCGGCCAGATCCCCCTCCATATCCCGGGGGTATGTTTGGAAGTCTTCACTCGGGCCAAACTGTGTTGGATTCACAAAAATACTTATAACCAAGATATCCGCAAGGCGTCTTCCCACCCTCATCAACTCCAAATGGCCTTCGTGAAAGAAACCCATGGTGGGTACGAGTGCTATGGTTTTCCCCGACAACCTTAGCTCCTCACACTGCTTTTGCATGGCGTCAATGGTTTCTATGACTTTCATGCCCGAGTGTCCAAAGTGATCTAAAGTGGCTAAAGTGAACTAAAGTGCCCCTTCGACTGCGCTCAGGGCCTTCGGCTAAAGTGGACTAAAGTGGCTAAAATGCCTACAGTTTAAAAAATAAAGAAATCACGAAAGCACGAAAGTCCGAAAGTACGAAAACACGAAAAAGAGTAAAATTATAGATTAATTTACGACTATCCTAATCTCTAAAGTGACCTGCCCGCCAAAGCCTCCTTGTATAGTGTGGCAAAACCCACCCAACAGTAAGATGCGAGGAGACAAGAGCATTACTCTCGAATGGCCGTGGCAGGCGGGTCTAAAGTGCCTAAAGTGAAAAAAGTAAAGCTCACTTGATCTTTTACTTGGAACTCATGGGGACGTAGTACTGGGTCCCTGTCCTCATCCTTCTGATCTGTCCAACCAGGTCCTCAAAGTCTTCCGGAACGTTGACAAAGTCGATTCTCGAGGCGTTAATCACGAGCAAGGGAGAATCAGAGTAGTGAAAGAAAAAATCATTAAAGGCCTGATTGATCTCCTCCAAGTATTTGGCGCTTATGCTTCTTTCGTATTTCTTGCCTCGCCTTCTGATCCTTTCCACCAGCACGTCTGTTGTGGCCTGAAGGAATATGACCAGATCAGGGGGTGTTATTCTTTTTCTCAGGAGCTGAAACAACTGCTCATAGAGCCAGAACTCATCGTCATCCAGGTTGGCACGCGCAAATATCCTGTCCTTATCAAAGAGATAATCTGAAATCATGGTCCTCTTAAAGAGGTCCATTTGCGTAATATCCAATGCCCTCTGGTAGCGCCTGAGGAGAAAAAAGATCTGGGCCTGAAAGCTATACTTCTTTGGATCCTGATAGAACTTGCGCAGAAAGGGGTTTTCTTCTGCATCCTCCAGCAGCGCCTCTGCATTCAGTGCCTCTGCCAGCTTTAAAGCCAGGCTGGTCTTCCCCACTCCCAGGGGGCCTTCTATGACAATATAATGATGCATTTTATAGAGACGAATTGAGACCCTTTAAAAACGCCCCCTTTTGCCCAATCTCCCGCCCGCCTCGCCTGAGCCCCGCCTATAGGGCGGGACGATGGCGGGCAGGCTGCGTCAGACTCAGATTTTAGTCCTCGAAATACTTATCGTGTATTCCTGCGGCTGAAATCTTCGCCTTCCCCTCCGGCTTCAGGCTCAAAGAGCCTGCAGCTCGGAGAGGCCGGAGGCTTGACCTTGAACAAAATTGAACATTTTTCAAAGGTCTGGGATCAAGAATTTGGATCTGGTTCAAGGCGCTTACCACAAAACCGTTATTGATAACATTGCGCCCCTTATTTGTCAAGAAAGGGCTGGAAGAGCGCTGGTGAGGCATAAGAATTGATCAATATTGAGCGTCTCAGCCCTTTTCCCAGGATCGATAGCACACTTGCGTAAGGCCGCCAAAAGCTCCTCGCTGGTGCGGGAGGAAAGTGTGCGCTTCAGGGAGTTCAAGAGGGTTTTGCGTCTATGGGCAAAGGCTCCCCTCACAACCATCTTGAATTTGGCCTCATCTTCAGCTCTTCGCGGATGAGGTCTTTCAAAATCCAGTTCCAGGACCATTGAGTCCACCTTCGGCCTGGGGTAAAAAGACGCCTTCGACACCTCGAGCAGGGGAGAAATGTGGGCATGGTATTGGATAAGCACGGTCATAGCCCCGAATTCCTTGTTCCCGGGGCTGGCGGTCAGTCTTCTGGCCAGCTCAAGCTGAAACATGAGTACCGCCCTACTCAACAGATTCCGGTTTTCCACGAGGCTCTCAAGAAAAGGTGTGGAGATGTTGTAGGGTAGATTACCAATGACCTTCATCTTTTTTCCGGGGAGTCGCGGTATGTCCTCCAACTCCAGCTTGAGGATATCATCATTAACGAGACGAACATTGCTGATGTCTTCGTGAGCCAGTCTCTTTTTGAGCATCTCCGCAAGCCGCGGGTCCTTTTCTACAGCCACAATTTGATGAACTAGGGAGGCCAGAGGAATGGTAAGGGCCCCCAGGCCTGGTCCAATTTCCAAAACATTATCGGATGGTCCTAATCTGGCCTTATTGATGATTTCACGGACAACTCCCGCGTCCCTGAGAAAATGCTGGCCCAACCTCTTTTTAGGTTGGAACCCGTTTGCTCTTCTTATCCGTTTCTTCTCTGCCAATACTTGCGTGCTCTCCTTTCCTGACGCCACTGCCTGATGAATTGGAAAAGCCTCAAAAAGATAAAATAAGTGGGTATGGCAGCGGCAAATCCCATGATAAGGCCACCCAAGACAAATGCGGCAACCATCGACCCTCCAGCACCTGCTATCTTTGCTATGATGGCCAGGGCTTCTTCTCCTTGACGCATGGAGGCCATCACAGAAGAAAAAATCTTACTCTTTCCAGAAATCCCTAATATGGAGGTCCCTATCTTGTAGGAATAGTAGTAGAGAAAATACCAGTTCAGAGGATTGGATACCCAGGTACCCAGGGCCGCTGTAATTTTACTTCCTTTGAAAAGCAGCGCCAGAGTTACTGCCAAGGCTATTTGGAAGGGCATAATAGGCATCATGCCCGCAAATATGCCGAATGCGATCCCCAGGGCGAGTTCGTGCGGCTCCCCTCTTAGTCGAATAAATCGAAGGTAGAAATATCGTACCTGTCTGCTGAATTTCACGTCCTCTCCATATTTTACAAGTCTTTGGTCGCCGCCATATGCGCTGCGCCCGCATGATACACAGCCCTTTCCTGCTATGCAAGAAAGGAACAGGGGGAGGGTGGCGCGGTTTTTCGAAAGTCTCTAAATTAGTCCGCAGATTGGTCAGGAGCAGGAAGGGCCTTACACCCTTAAGCCGTGAACGGTGCAAGATCTTTGATGGGGAATCTGGATCTCACATCTGTTGCCAGATCAGCCCGTTCACCATGAAGAATACGATGGTATCCTGCCACAGCGATCATGGCGCCGTTGTCAGTGCAATATTCAGCCCGAGGGTAATAGACCTCTATGCCCACCTCCAAAGCAGTCTCTATCAATCGTTTGCGCAAGGCTTGGTTGCAGGCCACTCCACCGGCCACAACCACAGAACTCACTCCAGCCTTTTCTCGGGCTTTCATAACCTTATGGACGAGGACGTCCACAACGGCTTCCTGAAACGAGGCAGCGATATCGGCTGTTTTCACGTGGGTCTTGTTTTCTTCACTCTCTTGCCATTTCTTGATGTAAAGGGCCACAGAAGTCTTAACACCGCTGAAACTGAAATCAAGGGAGTCTGGGGACATGTATGCCCTTGGAAAATCTATCTTGTCTTTATCGCCTGATTGCCCCAACTTTTCGATGACAGCACCTCCCGGATAACCGAGACCAAGTATTTTGGCCACCTTATCAAAGGCCTCCCCAGCCGCGTCGTCAAGGGTCTGTCCCATCAGCGTGTACTCACCAAATCGTTTCACATGATAGAGGCTGGTGTGTCCTCCTGAAACGGTAAGGGCTACAAAAGGAAATGCGGGGATCTTATCCTCTAGAAATATGGAGAGTATATGACCTTCCAGGTGGTTCACGCCCACCAAAGGAATCTGATTCACATAGGCCAGGCCCTGGGCATAATAAAGCCCCACCAAAAGGGAACCTATCAGGCCCGGTCCAACGGTTACGGCAATTCCATCCAGATCTTTTGCTTCGAGCTTGGCCGTGGAAAGGGCCTCATTGACCACAGGCACAATGTTTCTGACGTGTTCTCTTGAGGCGAGTTCGGGAACCACGCCTCCATAAGGGTGGTGCAGCTTAATCTGTGAATTGACGGCATTGGACAGGACCTGACGCCCATCAATCACAACGGCGGCCGATGTATCGTCACAGGAGGTGTCTATTCCTAGGATATACATAAGCGCAATAAGCTTGCCTGTTTGTCTGTCTAAACGGACAAGCGGGCAAAGATTTAGAGAAAAGTAAGTGAATTACTTTACGAAGACATGCCAGAATGCCCCGTCATTTGGACGGGGATGA
>JASFEQ010000361.1:0-4662 GCA_050124735.1 Desulfobacteraceae bacterium
ATACTTAAACCTTTAGCCTAACAGTTATGTGGGAAATTGCAAGCATAATTTGTGCCTCAAACATTTCTACAATCAGTTTGAATGCACAAAAATAGGCAATGTTTTATTTAAATGAGACAACGTGTCATTTCCCTTCTAATCCAGTGGCCAGGGGGTCTTGGTGCATCTCACGAAGATAAATGTCGAGGAATGAGCGCCAACAATCATATGTCCAGGACCCGATCTAACTCTTTTATAATCCATATTGCTTCGAGAAGTGCGTCGAGAGAGGGCTTTTCATCTATGTTAACCTTTAGTTTCCGCTCAGAAAGAAATTGAAATCTATTTGGGTCCCTCTCCACCAGGCTGACCACTTTCTCAGGGTCCACATTGGATTCAGGAGAGAAAGTGAATGTGAGGGCCTTGTTGCTCACATCTAGCTTGCTGGCGCCCGTTTTTTTCAAAAGCAATCGGACGGACATGACGGCCACCAGGTTGGAGACCTCCACCGGTGGAGGACCGAAACGATCCTTCATCTCTTCTATCATAACCGTCAATTCCGCTTCTTCACGAAGGCTGGATAATCGGCGATACAAATTTAACCTGACGTCTATATCTGATATGAAGTCCTCAGGAAGGTACGCTGATATGTGCACATTGATCTCAGGATTTATTTCCTCATGCCATTCCTCACCCTTCAGTTCCGCCACGGTTTGCTCAATCAATTTCATATAGAGCTCATAGCCGATCGCTGAGATATGGCCCGACTGGGTGAAGCCGAGGATATTGCCTCCTCCCCTTATCTTCAGGTCGTGCAGGGCAAGATGAATGCCTGCACCCAACTGAGAAAAATCCATAAGGGCCTTGAGCCTTTTTTCTGCCTCTCTCGTGAGTTTTGAACCCTCTGAAATGAGGAGATAGGCATAGGCGCTCTCCTTGGAACGGCCGACCCTACCCCTGAGTTGATAGATCTGGGAAAGCCCAAAGCGGTCTGTATCATTGATCACGATAGTATTGGTGGAAGGGATGTCGAGTCCAGACTCAATAATGGTTGTGCAGACCAGAACGTCAATTTCCTTTCGAAGGAAGCGGATCATGGTTTCCTCCAGTTCCCTCTCCTTCATTTGTCCGTGGGCAACGGCAAATCTGGCTTGAGGGACCAGGCTCATCAGTTGATTGGCCATATTTTCGATGGTTTGCACCCTGTTGTGAACAAAGAACACCTGTCCTCCCCTCTCCAGTTCAGATTCAATGGCATGGGTGATGGTTGCCTTGTCGTAGGGAAGAAGATAAGTTTGGATGGCCAGCCGGTCTTCCGGCGGGGTCTCGATGATGCTCAGATCCCGTACACCCATCAAGGACATGTGAAGGGTCCGGGGTATGGGCGTGGCGGTGAGTGCCAACACATCCACTAATGCCCTATATTTCTTTAATGTTTCCTTTTGCTTAACACCAAATCGTTGCTCCTCATCGATGATCAGCAGCCCCAATTCCCTGAAGCTAACGTCCTTTTGCAGTATCCTGTGGGTACCTATCAAGACATCAGTCTTTCCAGACCTGACCTTGGCTAGGATTTCCTTCTGCTCCGATCTGCTCTTAAAACGGCTTAGGACGGAAACGTTTACCTGATAAGGTTCCATCCGCAGCCTAAAGGTTTCATAGTGCTGTTCGGCGAGGACCGTGGTGGGGACCAGGAGTGCTACCTGTTTGCCATCCAGGACTGCTTTGAATGCGGCTCTGATGGCCACCTCGGTCTTTCCAAAACCCACGTCACCACAGACTAGTCTGTCCATGGGCCCATCAGATTCCATATCTGACAAGACGTCATCGATGGCTTTGATTTGATCGGGCGTCTCCTCGTGCTCAAATGTGGCTTCGAATTCTCTAAAGGTGTTGTCTGGACGGGAGAAGGCATATCCTTTGCGGTACCTTCTTAAGGCATAGATCTCAACGAGCTGCTTTGCTATTTCCCTTATGGACTTCTTCGCCTTTTCCTTTGCCAGGTCCCAAGAACGTCCTCCTAAACGATCCAGTTTAGGGCTTCGCTCATCGGCGCCAATATATTTCTGCAAGATAGTAATGCGGTCAGCCGGCACGTACAGTCTGTCATTGCGTGCATATTCAACGAGGAGGAAATCATTGGCCTTTTGTTCTATCTCCATTTTACAGAGACCAGAATACCGGCCTATGCCATGTTCCTGGTGGACAACCAGATCTCCCACATTGATTTGACTAAAGGCGGTGAGACTTATCCGATCTTCTCCAACTCCGACTGGTGCCTTGGCTCGGGGCCTTTTTGATCCAAAAATTTCGTCCTCGCTAACGACGAAAATACCCAGATCAGCCCAGGCAAAGCCTTGGGGTAGACGTCCCAAACAAATGCTTAAACCATGGCCACCGGATATCTCCTCCCACCTGTCAACCAATTCATCCACATGGACTTCATAATTGCCGAGAATCTCTTTCAGGCGGTTGGCTTGCTGCACAGTTCGGCAGACAAGAATGACCCTGGAGCCCAGATCCAGCCATTCGGAGATTTTTTCTGCCAGGGGTGCCATAGAGACTCTGCCTCTCCCAGCGACCCTCACGTCAAGATCTTCATCAACTGTCCAGATTCCCCCGATGTGCAATGACTTTGCCAGGGGCCCCTGTTTCTCAATCGCCAATGCACTAAAGTCCATACGTTGATAGTGATCAAGGCATTGGTCCAAGTCTGTATGGGATAAGAGAAGCCCGTCGATTTCAGGAAAAGGGCTCTCCCGTTCCTCCGCCTCCTGCCGGTACCTTTCCGATTCCTTTTCAACCCTCTCCGAGAACCTGGTTCTCCCCTGTTCTATTCTGTGAGGATCGATAAGCGTGAGAAGTCCATTTCTTGGGAAATAGTCGAACAGGGTGTGAAGGTGTGAATAGAAATGATTCAACCAGGCTTCTTGTCCTGGAAAAGAGGACATATCCTGGAATATGCTTGGGAGCCTGCCCATGGATCTGGCCCTGCGTACGTTGTCACGATCCATAACAATCTCATTGGCAGGCAGGAGAATCACTTCCCTCAGATGTTTGGTTGACCTCTGGGTCAGGGTATCGAAATGCCGAATGGATTCAATGCGGTCACCCCAGAACTCCAATCGGATAGGCTGGGGGTAGCCGGGTGGGAATATATCAACAACCCCACCTCGAACAGAATAATCACCCATCTCCTCCACAAGAGAGGTCCGAAAGTACCCGTTTGTCTGAAGTCTTTGCAGCAGAGTCTCCCGATCCAGCTCCTCTCCCAGCTCCATATATTCGAGGGCATTTATCATGGCGTCCTTGGGGAGAATTCTCATTGTGACGGCCTCAACCGAGGTGACGACCAGGGGATTTTGTTCAGAAGTGAGGGCGTATAGGGCTTCAAGACGGCGAGTGATCACATCCCTGTGCGGGCTCAGCCCTGCCAAAGGGGATATATCATAGATGGGAAAGTTAAAGAGCCGCCTTTCCCCAGGCCCTGCGTGCACAAAGGCTTCCGGTAGAAAGAATTCTAACTCCCTGTAGAACCGATTGGCCGCTTTTGCATCGGGTAGGAGAAGGAGGCAGGCTCTATCCATTTCCTGCAAGAGTTGGGCGATGAAAAAGACTCTAGCCGTCCCGGATATTCCCGTGACCGATAGGTGATTGACCCCTTCTTCGATCCACCTCTTCAACTCAACAAGGTTTTGGTTTCTCAGATGCATGGTTTCGTCAGTAGCCCCTAGCATACCCGTTCGGGCGTGCGCCGTTTCATTCCCCCTGCGAGAGGAGGAGGGGTGGCAATTTATCTCCAGTATAAAATGTATCTGGGAAAGAAGAATATCTGAATAGATGAGGCATGGCAAGGCGTAAGCCGAAGAACCGTTTTCGGATTGACATGGATAAAGGTTTCTACTTTACATTAATATGTGGTAATAATAACGCAGCCTGCAGGGATTAACCAACAGCTTGTGGAACGGGAGGATCTCTCATGGGACGCATTCTTGTCATAGAGGATGAGGCTCAAATGCGAAAGCTGCTACGGCAGGTTTTGGAGGGTGCTGGATACGAGGTGGAGGAAGCCTCCGATGGTCTGGAAGGAGTACGACTCTATCGGGAAAATCCAGCCGATCTGCTCATCACCGATATGATCATGCCAAAGAAAGAGGGCATGGAAACCATCTTGGATCTCAAGCTGGAGTTTCCGGATGTGAAGATCATCGCCATTTCAGGAGGCGGTCGTGTCGGACCAGAGCCTTACCTACAGATAGCGGAAGGGTTTGGTGCGGAGCGGGTGTTCATAAAACCCTTCGACATAAAAGAGCTCTTAACGGCGGTTAAGGAGATAATAGGACAAGGATAACTTCAAAATCAGAGGTGGCGATAGGAAATTAGGAAATGGAACTCACGTGGGGCCTTCATGCCGAGACCTTTGAAAAACGCCCCTTTTGCCCAATCTCCCGCCCGCCTCGCCTGAGCGGCTCGCGCCCGTCCTCCGCAGTAGCCTGCTACGGAGGATGGAATGGCGGGCAGGCTGCGTCAGACTCAGATTTTAACCCGCCAAGGTGTTATGGCGGGTAAATCCTTGAAATACTTATGGTGTATTCCTGTGGTTAAAATCTTCGCCTTCCCCTCCGGCTTCCAGCTCTTAGAGCCTACAGCTCGGAGAGGCCGGAGGCTTGATCTTGAACAAAA
>JASFEQ010000362.1:0-4660 GCA_050124735.1 Desulfobacteraceae bacterium
TGCCGCCCGAGCCACGGCCAAGGAGACCCCCAGGATCGCGTTGGCTCCCAGTTTGGCTTTGTTGGGTGTACCGTCCAGGTCAATCAGCACTTTGTCTATGACCGCCTGCTCACGGGCATCCTGACCTTTCAGGATCTCGTTAATGGCTCCGTTTACATGATTAACGGCCTTAAGCACTCCCTTGCCCCCAAAGCGCCTCTTGTCGCCGTCGCGCAGTTCCAACGCCTCACGGGCGCCCGTTGAGGCCCCCGAGGGCACCCCGGCCCGCGCGCTGATTCCACCAGCCAGGGTCACCTCCACTTCCACCGTGGGATTGCCGCGACTATCCAAAATCTCCCGGCCCAAAAGCTTTATGATTTCTGTGCTCTTTTCGTTTCCCATCTCTCCCTATCCTTTCTTAAAGCAATAAAATCGCTTCACGATTTTATACAACGCCTCCCTGCAACGCTCTCGCTTGCGAGGCAGGCGTGCAAAATCTAAAATCCAAAATCCCTAATCTCATAATCCCTGAATTCCTAAATTCCTTAATTCCCAAAATCCAAAATCAGTCTATTCCCTGCTCAAATCAATCAGTTCCATCCGATTGTTTGCCTCCGGATGCCTTATGGATGGTCCCTCGGTGAGGACCACCAGATTTCCCTCCAGCTCATGAGACTTCAACCATTCTCGCGCGAAAGCCTTCCAGTCCTCAGGGTGCTCAGGCTCGTGCACGGGATAGACGCCATAGGAAAACTGAAGCCCCCGACAGGTCCGTTCTTCTTGGCTGACCGCCGTTATCCAGACGGCGAGCCTGAAACGGGCGATATTCCTAGCGCTATATCCACTCCGGGTCGGAACAATGATGGCGGCTGGCGAGACACGCTCCAGCGTGGTCTCCACACTCAGCGCCACCAGGTCCGGCAGACTCAGGTTGCCATCGCGTCCGTAGGCCTTCAAGATATTTGTTAGCCGATAAGGGGGACGATGGGGCTCTATGGCAGCGGAAATCTTTGCCAGCATCTTTACGGCTTCCACCGGATACCTTCCCACGGCGGACTCCCCGGAAAGCATGACACAGTCCGTCCCGTCAAGGACGGCGTTTGCCACATCTGTGGCTTCCGCTCGGGTTGGCCGTCGGTTGTTGGTCATGGTTTCCAGCATCTGTGTCGCAGTGATGACGGGTATGCCAAGCAGGTTTGCCTGTTCCATCATGCCCTTCTGAATCAAAGCGATCTGTTCGATGGGAATTTCCACACCCAGGTCGCCGCGGGCAACCATAATCCCGTCTGCGGCCTTAAGTATGCCATTCAACTGATCAAGGGCCCCTGCGCGCTCTATCTTGGCAATGATAAATGGCTTGTGACCCAGCGCGGATGCGGCCTCGCGGACAGCATTAATGTCAGCAGCAGTCTCCACAAAGGATTGGCTGATGGCATCCACACCCTGCTCCAAAGCAAATTTGAGACACTCCTGGTCACGACCGGTAAATGCGCTAATCCCCAGATCTATGCCAGGTAGATTGAGCCCTTTGCCCGACCCTAGTTCGCCACCCACCTCCACTCGGCAGTAAACGTCGTTACCTTCCACTTTTCCGACTACCAGTTGGATGAGTCCATCATTAAGGAACAACCGGTCACCCGGTTTAACGGCCTGAGGCAGGCGGTTAAAGGTAACCGAAACTCGGTTTCTGTCTCCCAAAATCTCTTTCGTCGTCAATATAAAAGCATCGCCGGGCTCCAGTTGGATGGGTTCCTCTGCAAATTGACCAATACGGATTTTGGGACCAGGAAGATCCGCCATAATCGCCACGCGTCGTCCAGTTGCGCGAGCGGCGGCCCGGATGTTTTCGATGATCTTCTTATGGCCTGGAAAGTCCCCGTGGGAGAAGTTGATCCGCGCCACATTCATGCCCGCGCCGATCATCCGTTCCAACGTCTCGGGAGATTTCGATGCAGGTCCGATGGTGCAGACAATCTTGGTTTTGTTCTCTGGCAGTGCCATGAACCCTCCCCCTGACTATGAAAATGAAATGGAAAGGCGAGCAGACTTGCGTTCAGAGTGTCCCCACAGCCTGTAACTTCATCTTATATAAACCCTAATGAGTTCCAATGGCGTCCTTAATCGCCCTTATCTCTTTAATAATCTCATTCGCGTGAACGCTGATCCTGTAAGCCATCATGATCACTTTCACGGACACAAGAAATACGCCCGCCCCTAGCAGGATATCATGCGTGAATCCTTTGACAAATAGGGCAGCGATGAACAGCACAAGGGTAATCAGAAGTATGATTATAGAGCCCAAATCCAAGTGTTTTTTCACAACGAGTCACCTCCGGTGTTTCTTGATCTAGAACGCGTGATGAATAATGGGATTTCCATTAATTCTGAAAGGCGTTACCATAGATGCCTCGCCCTTTGGCGGGAAGCTTCAATAAAATAGTTGCAGATTTTTTATTTGTCCATGTCAAATACTCCAATTTTGGCTCAAATAAGGGCAGACTTTGGTGTAAGTGATTAGAAATAAATTAAAACTTGAAATATTTAAGAAGGGGTGGTATGAATTCGTCCGTTCAAATTGCTGGCTCTTACTACTGTATTTTTTCATAGATTATCACCTTCATCACCATGGGGAGGACTCTTGTGATGTCATTACTTGTTTGTAAGGATATGGGTCGAGCTTTCTTCGGACTTTCGCTTCTTTTGGCCCTATTCGCCTGCAAGGAACAGGTGCCCGAACCTGTTGAGCCCATCCGGGCGATCAAGACAATTACCATCAGTGAGCAGGCTACCGAGCAAATACGCAAATTTTCCGGACTCGTCGCTGCGGTCGATTCCTCCGGTCTCAGTTTTGAGGTCGGCGGGCAGGTGGATTCTGTGGAAGTTGACATCGGAGACCGTGTCAAAAAAGGGCAGGTGCTCGCGGTTCTGGATCCCGAGCCCTTCCAGCTGGAGGTAGATGCGGCCCAGGCTGAGGTGAAAAAGGCCAGAGATAATGTTGCCAAAACAAAGTCAGAGTACGAGCGCCAGAAGCGGATTTTCGAGCAGGGTGCGGGGGCAGAAAAGTTTGTGGAGGTCGCAGAGTACAACTACAAGGCCGCCGCGAGCACGGTTAATTTTCTGGTTGCCAGACTGGATCTGGCCAATCGCAATCTGCGCAAAACCAAACTGCCCTCCCCTTACGACGGCACCATTGCCTGGCGATCGGTGGAGCCGAACGAGAAAGTGAAGGCCGGGCAGAAAATTTTAGAAATTAATGCCACCGGGAAATTGGAGGTGCGGCTGGCCGTACCGGAGACCACCATCGACCGCATACACATCGATGACCTGGCGACCATCACATTTCCCACCCTGCCGGGAGCGTCCGTCAAAGGCCGTATTTCCTACATCGGTGGCGCCGCGGTTAAGGCCAACGCTTTCCCGGTCAAAGTGGAGCTGATCGGTCCAAACGAAAAAGTCAAACCCGGCATGACCGCCGAGGCCAATCTGATTATGAAAGATGAAAATCGCAAATCCGGTTACCTGGTTCCGATCCAGGCATTGCTGCCCGGCCCGGAACCGAACCGGGGGTTTGCATTTGTGTATGACCCCGGGACATCAATGGTCAAAAAAACGCCGGTCCGCTCCCACGGCATGGCGCATAGTAAAGTAATCGTGGACGAGGGTCTGGCGGCCGGGGACATAATTGCCGTGGCCGGCGTGAGTTTTTTGGCCGACGGGATGAAGGTTAAACTGATGAAAGGCAACGGAAAATGAAAGGCATCGCCGCCTTTGCACTGAACAATTCGCGAACCGTTGTCATGACCCTGTTGCTGGTCATTGTCGGCGGCATGGCTGCGTTTGTCCGCCTTCCGAAACTGGAAGACCCCCTCATCACGATTCGAGAAGCGGTGGTGGCGGCCAAATACCCCGGCATGCCGGTGGCGCAAATCGAACGCCTGATTACACGGCCCATAGAAGAGAAAATCCGGAGCATGGGTGAAATCGATAAGATTAAGGATTCCACCTCCAAAGTCGGCGAATGCCTGATCCATGTGACCATCAAAGATGAGGTGCCCACCGAACAGCTGCCAGCGACGTGGAAACTGCTTCGCAACCGGATGGCGGATGTCAAACCCGAGCTGCCGGAAGGCACTATCGGACCGATGGTCGACGATACCTTCGGCGATACATCGGTGGCCACCATTGCCCTCTGGAGCGATGGGTTTTCCATGGCGGAAATGCATGAAACCGCCCGCCAGATCAGAGAGCGCCTCAACATGCTCAAGGGCATCCAGAAGGTCGATCTGACCGGGGTGCAGGATGAGCACATCTATCTGGAGGTGTCCAGCGCCCGGATCGCGCAGCTGGGCATCGATACCGCCGATATCGGCAAAAGTCTGCGGGAGCAGAATATTCTGCTGCCCGGTGGCAGGATCAACCTCAACGATGTGGAAATCATCGTGGAGACCCAGGGTCGGTTCACGTCCATCGAGGAGATCGGAGAGGTCCTCATTCCGATCTCCAGCACCCAGGCCTCGATTCCGCTGCGTGACATCGCAACCATCAGAAAGGCCTACGTGGAGCCGATTCACAACCCGGCTTATTACAACGGCCATCAGGCCATTGTGTTAAGCGTCTTTATCCTCAGCGGGGTCGATGCAGTTGAGTTCGGCGAGCGTCTGCAGAAAGAGGTCCGGGAGAT
>JASFEQ010000363.1:0-4648 GCA_050124735.1 Desulfobacteraceae bacterium
GGTCCTCACCAATTTCGCCTGTGTAAAGTTCCACCATCCCTGTGTAAGGTTCTTTCAATCTCAGGTCTTTCACGACGGTGAGCAGACCGGAGCCTCCGAGGGCCCCAGACACGTCATACTTCCCATTTTTCAGAGGCAGGTCAACATGGGGCACTTTCACATACCCCCGCACCGCACCATTGCTCTCAGCCTCCACAATGATTTTCTCGAGGGGGCCATTTCCCTCAAACCGGAGCGCCACCCGCTGCCCTGTTTTAAGCAATGCCCCCATCAGCGCCCCGCCGGTCAAGGCCCTGCCCAGTGCAACGCAAGCCGTTGGATAGGCGCCATGTCGCCGGCAGGTCTCGCCCACAAGATGACTGGTCACACAGGCCAGCCCGCGCACATTGGCATTCTTTGTAATAATTCTTACCAGATAGTCCTTCACACAATCACCCTCTGTTCTCCCACTTTCTTTGATTATCGGCCTCCTGACGCCTGATTACCGGGAAGCACAAGGACTTCTAACAGGCAAAAAGGGAAAGTTGTCCTGTCTCTTCTCGCTGAGCCTGCTTTCTCCGCACAGCCGTGGAGCACTGATGGGCGGGCATGTCCGGATTCTTGCATGCACAGATAAAAGGCTTGATGCCAAAGTCTTTTGACAATGCGATGAAACGCCCGTAGCCTTTCTCCCTCAAAAGAAGGGGAATCAGCTTGCTTTGCGTGGAGGATCCCACTACCTTCCAGGATTGGCTCTCAAAGCAACTGCGCAGGAGATTGAATTCCGTAGCAGGCAGTTCACGCTGAAGCTGATCCAGAATCGCTGGCCTCAAATGAAGATAGCTAATGGATACCCTTTTGATATCCCTTTCGGCCAAGGCCTGGTAGAGTCTTTTAATGGAGTCTTCGTCATCCGTGTAAAAGGGGATGATGGGATCGATCCTCACGTCAACCTCCATCCCCGCCTCCCTCAACCGCTCAATGTTTTGGAGACGCTCCGTGGGCGTAGCCGTGTTTGGCTCGAAAACATCTCTATATCGTGGACTCAGCGAGACCAGGCCGATTCTCGCAGTGACCATCTCTGGATGACTGGAGAAGAGTTTGATGAATCGGTCGGGAATCCATCCCTTGGTCAGGAAGGAGAATCCAATCCCTCTCTCCAGGAGGACTTTCATGGTGCGGTAGGTAATATCCAGGACCGTCGGATGGGTTTGGAAGGAGTCTGACGCTGTGTTGAATACGACCCAATCAACTACCGAACGTCTTCTCGGGTTGTCCAGTTCCCCAGCCAGTTTCTCAGGAAGATTGCGGTAGAGGTGCACTTCGCCAGAGAAGGGGGCGCCAGGATAACCCCTTGCATAGCAGTAAACGCAGAGGAATTCGCAACCCCTCGTTATATTAAAGGTATAAGCATCCTTCAGGCATCCGAATTGCGCCTTGGTCAAAACCCGGCTCTTTCTTTCTATTTCGATGAACTCCATCCTACCGTGTGCCCATAGCTTGATTAGTAATATAGGCGCATTTAATATTGTTACTATTGTCATTGCGAGCCCTTCGAACACCTCAGGGTAAACTCCTTGAAGTGAGCGCGGCAATCTCATCCTTCACTTCGAGATTGCGGAGCCTGTTCCGAGCCAGGTACTTTCTAAGAAAGCACACCGACAAAATATGAGATTGCTTCGCCCCTGACTCTATGAGGGCTCGCAATGACGGGCGAGGAATCTCTCTCCTCGCAATGACACTTTAGTTCTCGCGTCTGTTTAGTTCATGAAGCACTCCCTTCAAGGGGTGGTCTCAAAAGGAAATCGGCTAGGCCAGTTAGGGATTATTTGGTTCCGGGTTCTTTTTCTTCGAAAACTGGATGGGACGCACCACGTGTTGGGGTGCAGACCAGATGATCTTTCCCTTTTCGTCAAAAAGAACCAGTGATGAACATGGGCGTCTTACACTGGAACCTGTCAAAGAATCCATCAGTACTGTGCTTCCCAGGGTCGCGCGTACCTGCCCGTTCCTGTCCAGAAGCGTCAAATAGGGGTCCCCATCTTCCCATAACCCCAGTACGGCACGATTCTTCATTCTCCCATCCATCAATGTGAGGGACGGGCCTCCACCCTTGCGAGGCTGAAGAATCATGTTGAAAAAGGGAAACCCGTTCCTGTTAACCCCCATTGCCATGGGCGCCCAGCCGTCCTTGTTGACGAACGTGACACTCGGCTCTCCATCTTTAGAAAATGCCAATACCCAACGGGCCTTTCCTTGATGGTCTACCAAATGGATTTCATGGGCAACAATGACCTTCCTGAGTTCTAAGTCCCCAGGTTTCTCTTCCTGCCTCCAAAAGACTTTGCTCGACAGGGCGCCGCCGATTACGCCTGCGATAAGCGCCAAGATCAGCATTACAACGTATTGCCTTTTTGCCATATTCCTTTCCTCCTATATCAATTACCACCACTAAAAGTGGTGGATTGATTACTGACCCTCAAAGGGTCTCTGTATATCTCTCACAGAGATCCCAGAGCCGCAGGGAATTTAATTGGACAGGATAGACAGGATTTTAAAGATTTGGTATCCGCGAAAACCGGGTCGCTCCAAAGATTCCCCTGCATTGGAATATTGTCATTGCTGATATCTGCTCTGGACATGACTCCTGATCCGCAGATTACACAGATTCCACAGGCGCTCTATTGGAAATGAATTAGAGATCGCTCAAAAATGGCTTGGAAAAGCTGTCTCGGATAGGAACAAGCTAGCTTGTTCCTAATCCGCAAAGCTTTTCAAGCGCCTTGATGTGAGTCATCAAGGCCTCCCCGTGCGCTAATGCGCTGGGAGCTTCTGAGCGATCATTCATCCTCTCATATTCTATCCGTGCAATCCTGTTAATCCTGTCAAAAAAATCTTTCGCTTGCCCCGCCATAGCCTGGGCGACGGCGGGTGCTTTCATCCTTTCGCCTGCCCTGAGCTCAGTCGAAGGGTGTTTTCGTGATTAATCTCCTGTAAGTGCGCCAAAGTAGAGTACCTCTCCTCTTCTATGAATGACGTATTCTTCGGATATCAAAAGACCTCAGGATGCTCCGGGCCATGAAGTAGGCATGAAATAAGGACACGGGCGTATTATAGAGCGTCCTCATAATAAATCGCATATCATCTCCACCTCTCAAATGTGTGACCAGGGGATTCCTGCTCCGCAGGATATCGACAAACCTCTCAAAATCCTCATTAGATAATCTGTCATATATCCATCGATTCCTAGACGAAACCTTTAAGAATTTGAGAAAATCCTCTTGCCATAACCGGTCGTACTCGACGCTTTCACTAATACTCCGGGCCGCATAGTAACCGGATTTAAAAGCATAGCCCATACCAAACCCGGCCAAGTGATCCTGAAATCCTGCAGCCTCCCCCACAAAATATTGCCCTCTCACCTTTGCTTGATTCAAGAATCCGAAGTTAATAACAGACGTAAACCTCTCCTCAATACTTTCTATGTTTACCTTCAATATCTGCTCAAATTTCTTCACGGTCAACGCCAGGCGATCACCGTACCCACCCAAACCCTTAGGATTCCCGCATGCGATTTCTCCCCTGTTATCGTTCACGATGAAGTAAGAGTAACATCTGTGCGAGAGATTATTGTCCAGCAAGACAATGGATTTGTCTGGATGCTTGAGCCTAAACATAATCCCTGTCACAACCAATGTGGGACTTTTCAGTCCTGTTGCAATGATATCGGCTTCTTTGTGCTGAAGGTTGGAATTATATAGGATCTTGATCTTGCTCTTCTTGGTTTGTTCCTCCAAGGCTCTATCAATGGACCCTTCCCTTTGACCCCTCTGGACGAGATACATCAGAGGCTGCTTCGATGTTCCAGTGTACTTCTTCAACGTGGGACTGAGGATTTCCTGGGAATACCACGGCTTCACATAGAAATCTGTTTCGATATGCATGGCGCTCAGGGCGTCAAGTACGTCTTCATTGGATGTCCAGTTTTCCAGGAACTGAAAGTCTTTTGTCTGCTTTCCGCAATAGTCCTTTCTTTCATGCACCTCCACATCAAAGCCCGCTCTTTTCAGATTAATGGCGGCTGTGAGTCCCGATATCCCGCCACCCAGAATCCTAATTGGCATGTTGTCTTATCACCTTTACAATAAAAAGATTCGTTAGATGAGTGCCCATCCAAATCATACTAACTTCAGCTTTTGCTAAACATCTCACATTCTTGATTTACAGGTAAAGGATTTTATGTTTGACCTTCATCCGCCTGTCCCGACCCAAATATGTCCTATCTCTCCTGCTGATCACAGGCATTGAGGGAAAGCGTTTCCGTATCTTCACATGGTGGCAATGTGAGCCAGTTGCAGTCAACAAAAGATGCATTCTGGGAGGTATCTGTAAAGGATTTTAATTCTATCTTCTTGACACTGCTGTCGTACTCCTTTACAATTTGTTGATAAGAATGGAGAAATCAATCGCCGGGCTTTATACCACAAACTGCTCATCATCTGAAATCTGGCCTTCAAAGACTCTCCACTTTGTTCTCTAACCCAAGTCGAAAACAAGAAGTACAACCTTACTCTGACTGTTCAATTCTCCTCTCACAACAGCCCTGCCAGGTCCGGACGCTTGAAACAACTTATCTCCGGAGAAAAGACCTTGAAACTCTGTCCAAATT
>JASFEQ010000364.1:0-4641 GCA_050124735.1 Desulfobacteraceae bacterium
TGCGTGGGCCGAGGGGAGCAGTTTTCCTGGAGGCTTCTTGCGCAGGACCCATTCCTTTCTGCCGGCTGAGACGAGAAATGTGGGATTGGACTGACCATATGCAAATTGGCGGACCTTTAGCGGTCCGGAGAAATCCTCCAGCTCTTTGCTGAGATAATCTGCAAGAACCTCTTCATCGAAGCGCTGGGAAGACCTGACCTGAGTGATTTCTTCTCTTGTCCTCATGAGTGCTTCTTCAGCTCCAGGCGGGTGATGGTCTCCAGATGGACCTCATCTGGTCCGTCGGCCAGGCGAAGCGCCCTGATATGGGCCCAAGCCGCAGCCAGCCAAGTGTCTTGAGAAACGCCCATTCCCCCATGCACCTGAATAGCGCGCTCCAGCACCCTCAGCGCCATATTGGGTGCAACCACCTTGATCATGGCGATCTCCGTGCGCGCCACCTTGTTGCCCACCGTGTCCATCATGTGGGCGGCATACATGGTCAACAGCCGCGCCTGATCAATTTCCATGCGCGACTTGGCCATGTCTTGCCGCACCGATCCCATCTCAGCCAGCGTTTTGCCAAATGCAACGCGTGATTTAGCCCGTTTGCAAAGCGCCTCCAGGGCACGCTCAGCAACGCCAATGATACGCATGCAATGGTGGATCCGGCCAGGTCCCAGACGTCCCTGCGCTATTTCAAAGCCTCTTCCCTCCCCCAGCAACATGTTGGATGCGGGGACGCGGACATTTCTAAAGGTGATATGACCATGCCCGTGGGGGGCATGATCATACCCGAACACCTTCAGGTTCCGCTCCAGCTTCACCCCAGGCGCTTCGCTCGGTACCAGGATCATGGACTGCTGCCTGTGTTTTGGCGCCTCCGGGTTGGTCTTGCCCATGAAAATGAATATCTTACACCGGGGATCTCCTGCCCCAGACGCCCACCACTTGTTTCCGTTTATGACGTATTCATCGCCATCTCGAACAATGCTGGCCTGGATGTTGGTGGCATCTGAAGAGGCCACCTCAGGCTCGGTCATACAAAAGGAGGAGCGGATCTCGCCTTCGAGCAAAGGCTTGAGCCATTGCTCCTTTTGCTCTTCGGTGCCGTAGCGAACCAGGACTTCCATATTCCCTGTGTCAGGCGCAGAGCAATTGAATACCTCAGGCGCCATGGGTGAGCGACCCATGATTTCGCAAAGAGGTGTATACTCCAAGTTGGTTAGCCCTGCCCCGTACTCGCTCTCTGGGAGGAAAAGGTTCCACAGGCCTTCTGAACGGGCCTTTTTTTTCAGTTCCTCCACAATCGCCACCGGCTGCCACCGATCCCCCTCTTGAATCTGATGAGCGAATGTCGCCTCATTGGGATAAACGTGCTTCTCCATAAAGACTTTGAGCTGCTCCTGGTACGCCTTTGCCTTTTCTGAAAATTCAAAAACCATCGTCTATTACCTCGCTGGAATATAAAGGTTTTCAAACACCCCCTTGGGACAAGAAAGTTTAGAGGAGTGAAGCACGCCCGTCAAGCCACAAAAGAAATAGGGGGTTGTTATCTCCGCTAATACATTAAATCCTCAAAATCTCACCCAATCTGATACGCAGGGGGAATAAATTCACTGTCTAATTTTTCTATTAAGAATGAAATTAACAGCTTACGTAGCGTTCCTGATCGCCAGCAAGGTATCAGATGTAAGGCGCCGAGGAGCGATAAACCAGGCGTATGAAGTGATACGCCGCAGGCCTGCCCCCGCGAAGGCGGGGGGAGGAGCGATCGAAGGCAACGCAGTCCTTCGATGCTTCGACATTGCTCAGCATCGACCCTGAGCGATGTCGAAGGGTCGACTTTGCTCAGGGCCATGAGTCCTTCGACGTTGCTCAGGACCGTGAGCTTGTCGAATGGCAGATGATGCCTTGATGGTGGATCAGAAGGGACACGGATGGGTTTTCATTGACTCAAATCTATGCTATGGAGTAAAGCTCAGTAGCGGTGGCCTCCTGTCAGGAAGTCTTCTCCCCTTCGGGTATGGGAAACCCGGTCAACAAAAAATGTCAACAGAACGAATTGTTCAATGGGGCAATCACCCTTGTGTAGACCTAATGATTTTGTCTGGCGAATCAAAAACAAAATAAACAGAGGGAGTAAAGCACCATGAAGACGGACTACAAGACCATAAAAGTTGAACTAAGGGATGGCGTGGCTGTGCTCACCATTGACAACCCCCCGGTGAATCAGTTCTCTCCACAAATGGCCCAGGATTTTGGAGAGGCCATTTTGGAAGCCTTTGGAGACGATCAGGTCAAGGCCCTCGTCCTCACAGGCACAGGCAAGAACTTTATTGCTGGAGCGGATATCACCCAACTGCAGACCGTGACGGATAGGGACGATATTTACCAAAAGGCCCTTCTCATGGCTCAGTTCCTGAATCAGATCGAGACCGGGCCCAAGCCCGTGATCGCGGCCATTAACGGAAATTGCCTGGGTGGCGGCCTGGAGACGGCCATGGCCTGTCACTACCGCGTGGCTGCTAAAGGCGTCAACCTGGGACAGCCGGAGGTGCAAATCGGTCTTATCCCTGGGGCTGGTGGCACCCAACGCCTACCACGCCTCATTGGCCTGCCCAATGCCACAGAGATGATCACCACGGGAAAGCCCATAAAATCTGAAAAGGCCCACATGAGGGGGCTCGTGGACGAGGTGGTGCCACAGGAGAAACTATTAGAGACAGCCCTGAAGGCGGCCCGCCGGTTTATCTCAGGAGAACTGAATCTCTGGATGCGTATGACCCGTAATCGGAATGATCGCCTCCCAAGCGCCGCGGAGAGAACGGCTTTTGTCAATTATTCCAAGTTCATGGCTGCGCAAAAGGCCAAGGGTTACATCGCCCCTTTCAAAGCGATCGATGCCCTGGAGAAAGGCCTCAGTTACGATATTGAGGCAGACATCGAAAAAGAAGTGAACCTTTTCTCTGATTGCGCTGTCTCAGAGGTGGCCAAAAACCTCATCGGTATTTTCCTGAATACCCGGGCCGCAGGCAAGCTCCCTCGAATCAAGGACATGGAGCCTGCAAAGATCAATAAGGTGGCCATGCTGGGGGGCGGAGTGATGGGCTCGGGCATCGTTAACCTGCTGCTCAACGGCGGCTTCGAGGCGGTGCTGTGGGATATCAATGATGAGGCCATTGAAAAAGGCATGACTGAAATCCGAAAGACATATGACTATCCCATCAAGAAAAAAAAGATGACCCAGGCGGATCTGGACGGCATGATCCAAAAACTCCTGACCACCACCACTTCTCTGGAAGACTTGAAAGACGCGGACCTGATCATCGAAGCGGTTCTTGAAGACATGGACATAAAGCAGGATATCTGGAAGAAACTGGAGGGCATTTGTCGTCCTGATGTGGTCTTTGGCACAAACACATCGGCCCTGCCCATCACTGAAATGGCCAGTATTTTGGCCGATCCGGGCCGAATGATTGGGATGCATTTTTTCAACCCGGCCCACCGCATGATGCTTTTAGAGATCATTTGCGCGGAAAAGACCTCTGATCAAACCCTTGCCACCACGGTCGCCTTTTCCCGGGCTATCAAGAAGATCCCCATCGCGGTCAATGATGGTCCCGGTTTCTATGTGTCAAGGCAGCTCGGGGGTCTGTTGGGGGGAGCTGTCTACCTGACAGCAGATGGGGTGGATGGTGACCTCGTTGAAGAAGCCATGACCGATTTCGGCATGCCCATGGGGCCAGCGACCCTGGCTGACCTCACGGGGATAGACATCAACTACCACGTGAACAAGAACTTCGAACGGCGCCTGGGGGACCGTTACAAGGTGCATCCTCTCACAGAACGCATCTACCAGACCGGTTGCTATGGCCGTAAGACAGGGGCTGGGTATTTTGACTATAGCGGCGAAAAGCCCGTGCCCAACCAAAAGGTGGTAGAGGTCATTCAGAAATATCTCAAGGAAAACAGAGTGGCCCCCAAGAAGATCTCCAAACAGGACGTGGTAGACACCCTCTTGGCCCTTGGGATCAATGAGGCCGCTCTCATGATCGAGCAGGGCATTTGCGATCGTCCCCAAGATATGGATCTGGCCATGATTTACGGAACAGGCTTTCCGCCTTATCGGGGCGGAATCCTCAGGTATGCAGACAAGTGGGGTCTTAAAAATGTCTTTGAAAAGCTGGTGGAGCTGGAAAAACAGTATGGGTCCCGATTCAAACCCGCCGATATGATCAAAGATATGGCCGACTCAGGAAAGACTTTTTACCTAGATTAATGAACACTCAGGAAAATTTTCAAAGAATCTGAAGGAGGGACACGATGAAAGAAGTAGTCATTGTAGATTATTTGAGGACAGCACAATCCCGATCTAGGCCAAGAGACCCAGCAAGGGACGTGTTTTGCAAGATGAGGGGTGATGAACTCCTGTCCAAGCTGCTCCCGGAACTCATCAACCGGACAGGGATTGAACCAAAAGAGATCGACGATTTTCTCGTGGGATGTGCCACGGCCGTGGGAGAACAGTGGGCCTACGGCGGTCGTTTTCCCATATTCCTGGCCAATTTGCCCGAGACCATTCCTGCCAAATTTGTGGATCAACAATGCGGTTCAGCCATGGCCTGTATCCATATAGGCTTCATGGAAATTGCCCAGGAG
>JASFEQ010000365.1:0-4632 GCA_050124735.1 Desulfobacteraceae bacterium
TTTCAATGCACAAGTGAACAGCTTGATCCATGCGCTATTCTCCATGGGCGTCAAAAAAGGAGATGGCATAGCCATCCTTTCATGGAACTGTCTTGAATATGTGGATGTCTGTGGGGCTGCCATGAAAGGAGGTTTTATTTACTCACCCTTCAATCCCAGGCTCCATCCCGAAGAGATCGAGTACCTCATTAACTATTCCGAGGCAAATACCCTTTTTGTTGGACCTGAACTTATCCCAACTGTCGAAAGCTTGCGATCTCGCCTTCCCAAAGTGAAGCACTATATAGCCTTCGAGGGTTCTGTCCCTCATATGTTTTCTCACCACGAGCTGCTCGCCGCGCATCCATCGAGTGAGCCAGACGTGAATGTGAGCAGAGACGACCCCTTTCTCATTTTTTATACGAGTGGCACCACGGGTGTTCCTCGCGGTGCCCTCTATACCCATGTCCGCAAGTTGGAAAACACCCGGATAAAAGCCCTAGAGATGGGTGTAAAGCCAGGAGACAGGGCTATCCAGGCATTGCCACTTTTTCACATAGGTGGGGATAGCCATGTGTGGCCCTTTTTTCTTGTGGGGGGATGCACTGTGATCATGCCCCAAAGATCTTTTGAACCAGACGCTGTTCTCCAGGCCATTCAAAATGAGAAACCTACGGATATACAACTCGTTCCCACACAGCTGAATGCGTTACTGTCCCATCCAGATCTCAAAGAGTACGACCTGAGCAGTCTGAAGCGAATCTATTATGCGGCATCGCCCATGCCGGTGGAGTTATTGAGAAAGGGACTGGAGATATTCGGCCCCATTTTTACTCAGGGCTATGGTCAGACCGAATCAGGTCCACAAATTACTTCTCTTCCCAGAAAGGCTCACCAGGTTTTAGACAGGCCGTTGGAAGAACAAAAAGTATTAATTTCCTGCGGGCAGCCGAGTCTCGGCGTTCACGTCAGAGTAGTGGATGAAAAGAATAATGATGTTCAGCCTGGCGTGGTGGGCGAGATCATTGCACAGAGTGATTCCATCATGGTTGAGTACTGGCACAGACCAGAAGAGACCCATGAGACCATTATTGATGGATGGCTCCATACCGGCGATCTGGGATACTATGATGACAAAGGGTTTATATATATCGTCGACAGAAAAAAGGACATGATTGTGACGGGTGGTGAAAATGTATATTCGCGGGAAGTTGAAGACGTCCTTTATATGCATCCTGCCATCGCCGAAGTGGCTGTTATTGGCATCCCCGATCCCACCTGGGTGGAGCGTGTTCATGCTGTGGTGGTTTTGAAGGCGGATGCCACTGCGACTGAGAAAGACATTATCGCCTTTTGCAAGGAGCATCTGGCTTCATACAAAGCGCCCAAGTCCGTAGAGTTTCTTGAATCCCTGCCAAAAAACCCTCAGGGAAAAATCCTTAAGAAAGAAATCCGTGCAGATTACTGGGCGGATAAGTGATTGTTCTTGAACACACGATTTGAACCCTTAATCAGATAAGGCGTCATTTACGCCATCTTTCTTTACATCTGTCTCGTTGGCATAAATGAAGCTTGGGAAGTTTAAATGGAAGGTGTCAAGAAAGTCGTGGAGATACCAAGAACACATTGAGGTGTAGATGGTGGGATCATGTCAGAGAAACTGATACTCAAAGAGTTGTGCCGCTATAACATAGGGACCTATGCGGACATTATCTATAGGAATGCACTCTTGTATCCAGATCGCCAAGCCTTTTCCTACCGAGAAGAGAGAGTCACTTTTAATCAATTCAATGCCAGGGTTAATAGCCTAGTACACGCCTTGTGGTCTCTAGGGGTCGAAAAGGGAGACGTTCTCGGCATCTTGTCCTGGAACTGCTTGGAATACGCTGATGTATATGGGGCGGCCATGAAAGGAGGATTTGTCGCATCACCCTTCAACCCCAGGTTACAACCAGATGAGCTGGAATACTTGATCAACTATTCAGAGGCAAAAACGCTCTTCGTGGGACCCGAACTTTGGGAAACGGTCAATGAATTACGATCCCGGATTCCCCATGTTAAAAACTATGTCTCATTTGAGGGCGCTGGCACGGATATGATGCCCCATGGCGATTTGCTACAGGCCCATCCAAAAAAAGAGCCTGATATTAGGGTTACGGAAGAAGATCCGTTTGTCATCTTTTACACCAGCGGGACCACCGGCGTTCCTCGAGGTGCCCTCTATACTCAGGGCCGGAAGATGGAGGACACCCGGATTTTTGTGCAAGAGTTGGCTCTGGACCCTACTGATAAACACGTTATGATCGTGCCCCTTTTTCACGTGGCCGGCGGGAGTTTCCTTTGGGCCTTTTTTTACGCTGCTGCGGGCAATCTCATCATGCCGCAACGGTCCTTTGACCCAGCGGCCACACTGCAAGCCATACAGGATGAGAAGGCCACGGCTATCCACATCGTCCCCACGCATCTGGTGGCCATGTTGTCCCTGCCCGGCTTTGAGAGGTACGATCTGAGTAGCCTGAAAAGGATGTGGTATGCGGGGTCTCCCATGCCCACGGAACTATTAAGAAAGGGAATGGACATATTTGGTCCCATTTTCATGCAGGCCTATGGCCAGTCGGAATCTGGGCCAAATGTCACTTTCCTTCCCACGAGACATCATCAGGTCCTGGACAGGCCTCCTGAGGAGCAGCGAGTGCTTGCCTCTATCGGACAGCCATGTATGGGAGTGCATGTGAGGATAGTGGATGAGAAAAACAGGGATGTTAAGCCTGGTGAGGTGGGAGAGATAGTGGCCCAGAGCAAATCCATCATGGTGGAATATTGGCGTAAGCCTGATGAAACTCGGGATGCCCTGGTTGACGGATGGCTTCACACAGGAGATATGGGGTATTATGATGAAGCCGGATTTATCTACCTTGTGGATCGAAAAAAAGACATGATTGTATCTGGTGGAGAAAATATCTATCCCAGAGAAGTGGAGGAGGTTCTCTACCGCCACCCTGCGGTGGAGGAAGTGGCCGTCATTGGTATCCCTGATCCATATTGGGTAGAAAAGGTTCATGCCGTTGTCATATTGAAGACGCCGGGTGAGGTTACAGAGGAAGATATTATCGAATTTTGCAGAAACCACCTTGCTCACTACAAGGCGCCCAAATCAGTGGAATTTGTCCATACCCTTCCCAAGAATCCCCAGGGCAAGATACTGAAAAGAGAATTACGGAAACGGTATTGAGCGGGTTTTCAGATTACAAGGTAATTGACTCTGGAATGCACCTATTATATAGGCTAAGGAGCCATGCCTCCTTCAGGGATTAAATAGGGAAGCGTATGGCATGCAGGAGGAGACTAAGATAGGTGGAAACGGATAGCCAAGTTAAATTACGGATTGACAACCTCTCCCTGAGCTTTGGTGGCGTCACAGCCCTCATTGAAGTGAGCTTGGATGTCAGGGAGAACGAGATACTGGCTATTATCGGTCCGAACGGCGCCGGCAAGACCGCCCTCCTCAACTGCATCAATGGCTTCTACAAACCCCAAAAAGGCGAAATATACTACGGCGGGCAAAAAATCACCCGAATGCGGCCTGACAGGCTGGCCAAACTTGGTATTGCCAGAACCTTTCAGAATATCGAGCTTTACGCTGGTCTAAGCACCCAAGATAACATCATGGCTGCCCGACACGTGCTGATGAAGCAAAACTTTGTCGCGGGCTCGCTTTACTTTGGCTGGGCACTCAAGGAGGAAACCGAGCACCGCCAGACTGCAGAGGAGATTATCGACTTCCTGGAAATAGCCCCCATTAGAAAGAAGGTGGTTGGCGTTCTACCCTACGGGATGCAGAAAAGGGTTGAACTGGGAAGGGCATTGGCCCTGGAACCGCAAATTCTGCTCCTTGACGAGCCCATGGCAGGGATGAACGTGGAGGAAAAGGAGGATATCGCCCGATTCATCCTTGATATCTTTGAAGGCCAGGGAACCACTTATCCTGATACGCCCGTTCTGAGGGATGGGATTCGTTGCATCATCCTTGTGGAACATGACATGGGTGTGGTTATGGACATTGCAGACAGGATAATCGTCCTCGACTTTGGTCGTAAGATTGCCGAGGGCACCCCTGATGAAATTAAGACGAACCCCAAGGTCATAAGTGCTTATCTGGGACAGGGGATATAGACATGCTACTCGTGAACAATATTGATGTTGCCTATATGAATGTTATTCAGGTGCTACGAGGCGTATCACTGGAGGTGGCTGACGCCCAAATCGTGACCCTACTGGGGGCCAATGGCGCAGGCAAGACGACCACGTTAAAGGCCATCTCAGGGATGCTAAAGACAGAAGATGGTGCGGTCACTGACGGCAGCATTGATTTTGATGGCCAGAGGATAGACAGGTACGGTCCCGAGGATATTGCGGTCAAGGGTATAAGCCAGGTGATGGAAGGGCGAAGGGTTCTTGAGCATCTCAGTGTGGAGGAAAATTTACTCGTCGGTGCCTTCCGCCGCAAAGATCGGTCTGGGGTTAAGAAAGACATAGAGATGGTCTTTGACACCTTCGCCAACATTAAACACCTCCGTCACCAGACAAGCGGCTATCTGTCCGGCGGTGAACAACAGATGTTGGTGATAGGGCGGGCGCTCATGGCACGGCCCA
>JASFEQ010000366.1:0-4620 GCA_050124735.1 Desulfobacteraceae bacterium
GTCATCGAATTTGTGTAGACCAAAGATCTCTAGGGGTTCGAGGATATTCTTGCCGTATTCCGGATCATTCTGCATCTCTTCCCCAATTTCCCTTAATATGTCCATGACTTCGTCCACATCCTCCCTATAAGCCACGCCGATATCAATGACCGTCCTTGAGAACTCCTTGCTCATGTTGGTTAAGGTATCTATTGAGCTGTTGGGAACAACGTGTACATTTCCCCTCACATCCCTCAATTTGATCGTTCGTAAACCAACCGCTTCCACGATACCCTCATTTTTCCCCAGGTCCGCATAATCTCCCACCCGGACACTCTCCTCAAAAAGGATAAAGAGGCCATTGATCAGGTCTTTGACCAGAGTCTGGGACCCGAAGCCGACGGCCAGGCCTACGATTCCAGCACCAGCGAGGATGGGCGTCGTATTCACCCCCAGCCGGTCCAGAATAACGATACCTCCGATAAAACCAGCTGCGATCTTTACAGTCGTGTTGATCATGGGCAGGAGGGTCTTCCGTTTTTGGGTGATCTCTTTCTTCTTCTTTCCCCTCTTTGATTTAAGAAAATACTCTTTTAAATAGTCGCTGGTCCCTATGATGGCAACAACGAAACCAAGGGTGATGAGGATGGCAATGGCCCTAAGGATAATCAGGGAGCCCGTCTTTGACGCGACCAGGGTTGAAACCGGGATACCCCAAATTTGGGCAGTGACAGCAAGCGCTATGATGATGAGAACCGATCTGAACAATTTCCTGAGAATGAGGATATATCGATTCGTTTTTTCCTCAAGGCCTGGAAATCGGGTCTTGACTTTCTCGTTGATGGCAAAAAACCTCTTGAATATCCAACCGAGTATCCGCAAGGCTATTAGGAGAGCCACAACCGTAATGACCGTGCCAAGCGTCGCCTTGAAGAGGTAATGAAACCCCTTTTCATAATGGATGATCAGAAAAATGAATATGGCCCAAGAGTAAGCTATGGCCGGAATTGCCCAGTATCGAACGATCCATCTGATGATATTTCTTGAACCTTTGTCTGCATTTTCTGGATTTTCCTGAAAATGGGCATACCGTGCTCGAATCTCCCGAGAGATCTGCAGGATAAATACGCTCAGCATGAGGGGAAAGACAATCAAAAGAAGGGCCCTGAGAAATGAGAGGGCGGGAGAGGGGATCGGGACGACGAATAGGGCCTTCGTCACCAGCACATAGAAGGCCGTGTAGTTGGTGAAGCGCAAAATCCAGATCCAGAAGTAGTTGGAATTTTCGTTGCTAAAAGGCAGTATCCGAATTCGTTCCTCATCTGGGGAGAGCAATACGCTAAAAACTTCCAGGATCATTCGATAAAAAAACAGGACCATGAAGAAGAGTAGGGCTAAGGTATGGCCAAGTGCAAAAGATGGGAATAGCCTAAAAAGAATAAAGAGGGACGCGAGAATCGCACCATACGGGATCAAAATCAGTAAAACCTCTAGAAAGCCCAGGGAGATTTTGGAAGAAAGCCCCCTCATACGTGAAGTCAACCTGGACGCATACCCCCTCAAGAGTAACTTGAGGATCAAGGCGATCAGAATGGCGGCTCCCACATCTACCGCCAAACGCCACGTCTTTGATCGGTTTTCAGGTTGTGAGAGAAATGATTTTACGCCTCCATAGGCTGCCGGCCCTTTAGCAAACCAGGCGCCTGTGCTGAGTGCGGCGTCCAGGACATTCTGGGAGATGACGTTGAATCGGGAAAACAAATTCTCGATGATGAGCACTTCCTTCTCTTTTCTAGCGGGCCGTTCCGCGGGTCTCTTTGCCCTCTTTTCGGTTGCAGCCTCCCTGGCTTGCATGATGTTCTTGAGGTCTCTCAGAAAACCCTCTCTTTTTTGAGGGTCCTCCATAAGGTCCATGACCTCTCGTAACTCTTTTGCGGAGACCTTCTCTTTCTCCTGTCCATACGTCAGTGTTGCCATCAAAATGGCCAGAAAGATGAGAGATATACCGAAGAGCCCCCTATTTCCTCTTGTCCAATGCATACCGCTTACCTCCTTTCTACTTACTTATGGTGCTGATGAATATTTACAACTCTAACTAGAATTGCTATCAAAGTGCTAAGGCAAAGCCCCCAAAACACGGAACCTCCACCGGACGAATTGCAAGTAGACTGAATGGGGTTTGGCGCTAACCGGAAAATAGCTAAATGCACCCATTTAATCAAGGCAAGAGGGGCTCTGCCTAGATAGCCTTTGTAGCCGAGTGATATCTGACTAGCAAGTTTATTACGGAGAGCGAAAACATGGAGGAAACGAACATATTCTTTATGGTTATCTTTCTGATAGTGCTTTTGGGATTTTCCGCCTTTTTTTCGGGATCTGAGACAGCACTCATGGCCCTGAGCAGACTGCGTCTCAAGCACTTGGCTGAGACCAAGCCCAGGAGAGCCAGACTTGTAGAAAGCGTGCTGGAAAAACCCGAACGGCTCATTGGGGCCATTTTACTCGGGAACAATCTGGTTAACGTGGCTATGTCCGCCATTGCCACAGCAGTCGCCATATCTATCTGGGGGGACAGGGGTATCGTTTACGCTACAGGTGTTTTGACTCTGGTCATTCTGATTTTTGCTGAGATTACCCCGAAGGTCTATGCGAAATACTTCAACGAGCCGGTTTCCTTCATCATTGCTCCAATTCTCAATGTGATCATGATTGTTTTTCATCCCTTTGTGTTTCTGGTCACTTACACAAGCAACAAAATTCTCTATCTAATGGGTGTCGACGTTTCTAAGATAGAAAAGCCTTTGATGACAGAAGAAGAAATTCATACATGCATCAGAATGGGCTGGGACGAGGGGGCCATAACCTCTGCAGAGCGTAGTATGCTATCCAGGGTCTTCACGCTAAACGACAAAACTGTTGGCGAGGTCATGGTGCCGAAAGAAAAAATGAATATAGTAGATTCAGAGGCCTCCGCAGAAGAGATTTACAGGATTATCTTGGATTCGGGCCACACACGTTTTCCTGTCAGAGAAGGAAGAGATGAGGAAATCATGGGGTTCATCCATGCAAAGGACTTGTTCCATTTTATGAATCAAAAGGAAACCGGTTCTATTAAGGACATGATAAGACCGCCCTATTTTGTGCCGGCTGACAGGACCATTGATGCCCAGCTCCGTAGTTTCCAGAAACGGAATCTCCACCAGGCCGTTGTCCTGGATTCTGAAGGAAAAGTAACAGGCCTGATAACCCTTGAAGATATCCTGGAGGAATTGGTGGGAAGCATCCAGGATGAACATGACTAAAAAACGGATTTTTCAGAAAGATTTTTGCGTACTTGTATATGGCTAACTTTCATTTGAGAAAGGAGGTAAACTATGGCTGGCGAGACAAAAATTGTAAAGGGGGGTTTCAGGGCTACGCTTGCGCTTCTCATCTCGATCATTGCTCTCATCCTGTCTATTATGGCTTACACTTCTATGGGGAAGGAGGAAGACCTCAGAGCGCGCATCAAAGATCTCCAGACCAAGATGGAGAGCATGAAGCAAGAGAGCTCGAAACAGATCGATAAGTTACGTGGAGAAACGGCTAATGCCCTCGAAAAACTGAGCAATGCCGTCAAGAAGAAGGAACAGCAAGACTGATAAGGGAATGAAACATGAGCAGGAAAGTCGTTATAGATCAGGATGAATGCATCGGTTGCGGTAGTTGTCAGGAGATTTGCCCGGAAGTTTTCAAGCTGAATGAGGAGATCGAAAAGTCTGAAGTGATCAAACCTGAAGGTGGCCCCGAAGACCTCATTGAAGAAGCCATGGGGGAGTGCCCCATGTCTTGTATCTATTGGGAATAGTCCCTTCTTCCCCCGACTCTGAAGTCAGGGCATTCCGGGCTTGTTTTCAAAAATCGGAAAAGGAGGACTCAGAAATGAAGCTTTTGATCGTCTATTATTCCATGTACGGACATGTTCACCGTATGGCGGAGGCCGTTGCAGAAGGGGCAAAGGAGGTTTCGGGCACAGAGGTGGAAATGCGGCGTGTTCCTGAAACCCTGCCACCGGAAGTCCTTGCCAAAATGGGAGCCGTTGAAGCGCAAAAAGCATTTTCGCATATTCCCATTTGCCAGGTAGATGAGCTCCCTTCAGCCGATGCCGTCATATTTGGCACACCCACGCGTTTCGGGAATATGTGCGGACAGATGCGACAGTTTCTGGATGCGACGGGGCAGCTTTGGGCAAAAGGGGCACTTGTTGGAAAGGTGGGCAGTGTTTTTACCAGTTCTGCCACTCAGCATGGAGGTCAAGAGTCCACGATACTGAGTTTCCATATCACGCTTCTCCATCAAGGCTTCGTAGTTGTGGGGCTCCCATATACGTTCCAGGGACAGATGCGCATTGATGAAGTGACGGGCGGGTCGCCCTATGGGGCCTCGACCATTGCCGGAGGTCAGGGGGAGCGAATGCCCAGTAACAATGAATTGGATGCGGCCCGCTTTCAGGGGAAGCACGTGGCAACCATAGCCTCAAAGCTTTCTGCATGAGCGCTCAGTGAAATGAAAAAACTGGTTGCTCACATAAAGAAATATGTGTTTAGAGGCCTTCTCGCCGTTGTTCCCCTTTTCTTGACGTATTTGGCCATAAAGCTGCTT
>JASFEQ010000367.1:0-4607 GCA_050124735.1 Desulfobacteraceae bacterium
TCAGCAACACCCTTCTCATACTCTCCTTTCATGGTTAAGAGAAGGCCCAATATACTGTGGGGATTAGGCTCAGAGTCATCCAGAGCAATAGCCTTTTGTGCCAAGTCTATGCCATTCGCCAGAGAGTTCCCAGGGGACCTACTGAAGCCAAGCGTCACGTCGAGAACGTGGGTCACGGCCAAATACGTGTACGCTTCTCCATACCCCGGGTCTAGGGCTATGGCTTCCGCCAATACCTGTCGGGCCAAAGCGTTATTTTCTCGGTTGAGGTTTTCAATACACTGACGCCCCTGGAGGAGGTTCAAATAGGCCTCAAGGTTGTCCGTACCTTTTCCATAAAGGCGAGCCTGATCCCCCTCTGTGAGCTTCACTTGCATGGCTATCAGAATTTTCAAAGTGATCTCATCTTGCAAAGCAAATATTTCTTTAAGTTCTCGGTCGTAACGATCTGCCCAAAGGTGATGGCCTGTTTGAGCATCCACAAGCTGGGCCGTTATTCGCACCTTATCCTCAGCTTTTCGGACACTCCCCTCCAGCACATACTTAACGCCAAGTTCACGCCCTACCTGTTGCACCTTTACCGGCTTTCCCTTGTAAGTGAATGTGGAGTTGCGGGCAATCACGAACAGCTTTGGAGTTTTAGAGAGAGCAGTGATAATTTCCTCAGTTATCCCATCACTAAAATACTCCTGCGCGGGATCGCCACTCATGTTGACAAAGGGCAGCACGGCAATGGAGGGTTTGTCGGGTAATGGTAGAGGCGGCTTTTCAGGTACGCCCAACTTTCTAAAGATTTCAATGCGGGGTTGGACAAGGGCTGGATCCTTAAAAGGAAAAGGATCCATTTTCAAACTTTCCAACGACCATTTTGGGTTAGCCTTGAGAAGTTTTGCCAAATACTCCCGTGCCTCTTTCTTTCTGCCAAGTACCCAATAACATTCAGCCAAACCACGATAGGCATACCATGTAGGTAAATCTCTTTTTTGACAGCGCTCATTGAGTTGACTAAATATCTCAATCGCCTCCTCAAAACGTTTTAGAGATACATAATTTATCCCCAAAAAGTATAAGTAGATGGCTGGGTAATATGGGCTAAGGCGCATGGCTTTTTCAATCAGCTCAATGGATTCCTCGAAGCGTCCCGAAAAACACATAGTAGCCCCTAGATCAAAATGCGCCATATCATGGTTTGGATGAAAAGAAAGGGTCTTCTTGTGCTCAGCCAAGGCTTTTTCATGCTCTCCTTGCATTAAATATAAATGTCCCAATAAGCCATGACCGACAGGGCTTCTTTCATCCAGTTCCAGAGACTTTTTTACATAATCACGACCAAGTTTCATGGAATTGCTTGGAGATTCACTCCATCCTCTCCAAGCATCCATGAGATGGGTGCCTCCCAGGACTCCCCAGGCATACGCGTAATCAGGGTCAAGTTCTGTTGCCGCTTCTAAGAGCTCACGAGCCTTGGCATTATCCTCCTTCCCGAACTTCATGTACAATTCTCTTCCTCTGACAAAATAACTCCACGCCTCAAAATTTTCCGTGCTTCTTTCTGCCCATCTTGCTGCCTCGCCATGGGTTAATTTCACCTGAAGTGACGTCACAATCTTTTTGGTGATCTCATCCTGAAGGTCAAAAAGTTCTATCAACTTCCTGTCGTACTTATCCGACCAGAGGTGATGGCCAGTCAGGGCATCAATTAATTGAGCTGTAACCCTTAACCTGTCACCAGACTTCTGAACACTGCCCTCTAGGACATATTGAACCCCCATTTCCTCAGCCACCTGCTGAACTTTTACATGCCTTCCTTTATAGGAAAAGGTGGAGTTTCGTGCGATGACAAACATTCTCGAGCTTATTGACAATGCGCTGATTATATTTTCGCTAAGGCCGTCACCAATATATTCCTGCTCAGGATCGCCGCTCATGTTAACAAAGGGCAATACCGCTATCGATGGCTTATCAGGCAAGGGAAATTCTCGGCCCATTTCAAAACCAGAAACCCCTGTCGCCGTCTTTACTCGATATACCCGAACCGGCTTCCTGATGTTTTTGACTGACTGTTCTCCAAGATATTCAAATTTCAACCCTAGTTTGCCTTCAACGTGGTCAAAGGCTGTACCAGATATACAGATTCCTCCTCCCGCAGTTAGACTCTCTATTCTGGCGGCAATGTTGACTCCGTCACCATAAATCCTCTCGCCTTCCTCGATCACATCCCCGAGGTTAATACCGATCCGAAACACCATCCTACGATTTTCGGGGAGCTCCTCATTTTTAGCTTTTAGTTCCTTTTGGATTTCAACCGCAGACTCTACTGCATCCACTACACTTGAGAACTCAGCCAGTACATTGTCCCCAGGGGAATCAACGACGCGACCACTGTATTTCGTAATGACCTCCGCTATCATTTCCCGATACGCTTCCAAAGTGCGGACGGTAGTAAGCTCATCCTCTTCCATAAGGCGGCTGTAGCCTTTCACGTCAGCGCTCAGAATAGCGCTCAGTTTGCGTTTTGCGCGCCCCTCCATCACCGCGTCAGCCCCCCAAACAGAAAGCCTCCGAGGGAATAGAATAATCCCTTAGAGGCTTTACCTTTGCAAACTTCTGTTGACACATACCCACAGCCCACTCTGTGAGGTTAGGGTTATGTTTTTAAATTAATTTGTCGCCAGACTTATTGACGGAGCACAGGATAGCTTTTTTTGGGGGAAATGTCCATATATTGTATGTCTTTAAAATTACTTCGGATTCAACTGTGCTGCTATGATTGTAGAATTTTGAAATCCCGAAATTTTCAAGTATAGCAGATTTAATCTACTACTATACCGTCAGGCCGACAGGTGAGAATTATGGCAAGAATCATTCAATCCAAAGAGCCTGTTATTAATAGCAATAGCCAGAAGGATTCTTGCATTTTCTTCTATCTAAATCTTCAATTTTTCCTTTCTAATTAACTAGACTTCGCTTCAAATAGTTGATACTTACTCTGCATAGCTCTTGCTTATTTGAATCTCTATTTAGGAGGCTCTTATCATGATAAGAAAGGATAGAGGTCTTTCTCGACGCGACTTCTTGAAGCTAGCAGCAACCACAACAGCAGCACTAACTGTTGACTTCACCAGAATAAAAGCTTTGGCTGCTCAGAGCGGGCCCAAAGAGGAAATGCCGGTGGTTGTTATTGGTGGTGGTCTTGGAGGCCTCAGCGCAGCTGCAATCTTTGCAAGAAACGGTTTTCCAGTAAAGCTGGTGGAACAGCATGACAGGCCTGGCGGCTATGCAACAGCTTTTGACCGAGCTGTAGGCAAATTTACCTTTGATGTTTCGTTACACGCCACAAGCACAGTAAAGGGTGGTCCGATGAGGAAGGTCTTTGACGAGACTGGTATCCTTGATAAGGTCCAGATGGTCGAACTTCCAGAGCTTTGCCGGATTATTACACCGGATCATGATTTCATCTGGCCCCAGAGAGATCCAGACCGCATAACTGACCAGCTCTGTCACACCTTCCCAACTGAGACCGAGGGAATTAAGGGCTTCTTCGGTGAGATGCTGGGTATAGTTGATGAAGCGATGAAACCTTTCGATCCGGATTCTTGGTGGGACAAGCTCACCTTTCCTTTAACCCACAGGAAAATGTGGGCGATCCGAAAACAGACTCTGTCCGATCTGTTGGACAAGCACGTCCAAGACGCCAAGGTTCGCGCAATCTTGTCAGCCTTCTGGGGTTACTATGGTCTTCCGCCATCTAGGCTCTCCGGCTTCCTGTACGCCATAGCGACTGCTTCGTTAATTCGCTTCGGTGGTTATTACGTGAAGCCTCGTTCTCAGGATCTAAGCTATGCCTTGATGGATTCCATCGAGAAAGCCGGAGGACAGGTCTTACTTGAAACTGAGGCGGTTGAAATCACAATGAAGGACAGGGCTGTCTCGGGGGTCATCCTCAAGGACGGACGCATCCTGCCGGCTAAGCTTGTCGTCTCCAATGCCAATGTTCCTGCAACAATGAGGATGCTACCCCAAAAGCCTGCACTGAGCGATTATTCTGACAGGGCTCGCAAGTACCTGGAAAAGCTCAAGACCTACCGGCCATCTCTGTCCACCTTTATTGTCTGGTTAGGGCTCAACAGAGAGATTCGGGGCAAGGTGAAGGGGTACGAAATTTTTGCTACCCAGCATTACGACCCGGAGAAGGCCTATCAGGGTTGTCTCGCTTGTGATCCAAAGCGGGCAGGTATCGGAGTGGCTGTATACGATAACGCCTATCCAGGGTATTCAAAACCGGGGACCTCGACTGTGACTGTGATAACACTTAGCGGTTATGATCCTTGGAAGCGTTTTGAAGCTGACTACTTTGCTGGTCGGAAGCAAGCCTACCGGAAAGAGAAGGAACGTATTACCGAGGAGATCATTGATCAGGCTGAAAAATTGGTCATTCCAAATTTGCGCTCTATGATCGAGGTTAAGGAGGCGGCTACTCCGCTGACCAACCTGCGTTACACCAAAAACCCTGAAGGTGCCATCTACGGTTATGAGCAGTCACTTGATAACTCCTACATGAACCGAATTAAAAGCACCACTCCCTTCAAAGGTCTCTACCTTGCTTC
>JASFEQ010000368.1:0-4605 GCA_050124735.1 Desulfobacteraceae bacterium
CATCGTGGGCGCGAGAGTCCTCGTAATTGGCGCCGGCTTTACCGTCTTCGATTGCGCCCGATCCGCCCTGCGTCTTGGGGGTGACGATGTGTCCATCTGTCTGCGCCGAACCGAGGAGGACCTCACCGTGACTGAGGACGAAGTGTTTGACACGAAACGCGAAGGCGTAAAAATCAAATCCCTTATGCTCTCGCGCAAAATAATCGGCAACGGCCAAGTAGAGGGGGTAGAGTTCGTGCGCACCCGTCCCGGAGAGCTCATGCCCAATGGAAAGAGATCGATCACGCCCATAGAGGGAAGCGAGTTCATTCTTCCGGCTGACACGGTGATCGTGGCCACAGGACAGAGGTCTGAACCTTTAGATTTTCCAGCAGAGAGGGGTAAGGATGGTGTCCTCGTCGCAGAAAAGGAGACCTTCCGCACTTCTGTCCCCAACCTCTATGTGACGGGTGACTATCTGACCGGTCCGAGTACGGTGATCGAGGCGATAGCCATGGGCCGAGCCGCTGCTGAAAAGATCGCGGAAGATCTGACAGGCCAGAAATTCCGAGAAAAAGCGGTGCGCCTGGAAGAGACCAAAATAACGGACCGACTTCGCTCCTGGGATTTCATCCCGAGGCAAGAAATGCCGATCATAAGCCCCATCGAAAAGCGCTTTGGCACACCCGACATTGAAGTGGAGATGGGTTATTCTCACGAGCAGGCTAAAGAGGAGGCCAAACGATGCTACCTTTGTTACCTCCACTACGAGATCGACATCAGTCGTTGCATCTACTGCCGCTACTGCATTGATGTGGCGCCCCGGGATTGCATCAAACTGGTCAAAGCGATCAAAACCAATGAGACTGGAGCGATTACGGGGTTCGAGGAGACGAACCGATGGAGAAATGTCAACGCCATAGTGATCGACAATGCCCGTTGCATCCGATGCGGAGAGTGCGTGAGGGTGTGTCCAGTGGATTGTATATCTGTAACAAAGGCGGAGCTTGTTGAGCGAATGTTGCCTAGGGAGAAAGCGTTATGAGAGAAGAACATTTCATTATCATCGGGAATGGCCCGGCGGGCAATGAGGCCGCATTTACACTACGAGAAAAGCTCCCTGACGCTCGCATCACCATGATGGACAAGGAGAGGCTCAGGTGCTACAAACCCAATCTCCTCCCAGAATATATTGTTGGAAAGGTACCGGAAGAGAAGCTCTACGTCTCTCCTTTGGAGCTCTATAAGTCCAAGGGGATCAAGCTGCGACTTGGACAGAAGGTGGTCGACGTGAACTTGGAAAATAAAGAGATCACCCTCGATCACAAGGAAGTCATCCGCTTCAGCGGTCTGATACTGGCCGTGGGAGGAAAGCCGCGAATTCCCGAACCCTTGCTGCCCTATAAGGACCTTATGTTTACCCTCAAAACGATAGCGGACGCCAGGGGCTGGATCCGAGAACTGGATAAAGTGGAATCCGTTTTGATTATTGGGGGAGATCTCACCTCTTTTGCTGTGGCAAAGGCACTGCTCCATCTCGGCAAAAAAGTGCGCTTTATCTTGAATGAAGACGCCTTCTGGCCCGTCCGATACACCAAAGAGATCTATGAACAGGCAGCCCACCAGCTCACACAAAAGGGAGTGGAAGTCTTGGCATGCCGAAAACTCAAAGGGATGGGACGTCTCTCGGAACATGTCCTTCAGGTGCAAGTGGACGATCGAAAAATTGAGTCTGGCATGGTGGGCGCCTTCTTCGGTCTCCTTCCAGACGTGAAATTTCTTACCCAGTCAGGACTCCAAATCGAACGGGGTGTACTCGTGGATGAATACCTGAATACGGGTTTTGAGGGGGTATACGCCGCGGGCGATTGCGCAGAGATTTACCACCCCGAAATCCGGGACTACTGGGTCTCCATTGGATATGATAATGCCGTGAACCTGGGCCGCATCGCCGCCTTAAATTTGGTTGGAGGGAAAGTTCAGGTGGACGTGGAGCCCGAAAGCATTTTCTTTGTTGAGCGGATAAGGGCCAACATTTCATGGTGGATGGAGTTTTAATATGCCCAAAGTTGATATGACAGTAGAGGTATGCGGTATGTCTGGGGATGGCACCATCGCCGCAGGCGGCCTCCTCAATGAGGCCCTGTCAAACGCTGGGTTCTCCATATTGGCTTTTGATTCCTACCCGGCAGAAATCAGAGGTTTTGGCCGCTGTGTGACGCGATCCCGCGCCGGAGATGAAGAGATGCTCGCCCTCAGTGACCGCACCCATGTCCTCATTTCTCTGGATGATGAACAGTCCCAGTCAAGAATTCCCTTCCTGGCCGAAAATTCAGCCGTATTTTTCGACAATAACCCTCCTTCCTACATCCCGGAAGAAAAATCTATCGCTTCCCATGTTGAGCCTGGAACGAATCTGTTCGGCATACCTTTTGGCGATTTGGCCACAGGGGCAGCCGGAAGTCAAAGGGGAAGGAATCTCACTGCTCTCGGTGGGTTCGCTGCCGTTTTCGGTCTGCCTCCCGAGCTTTTTCGAGAAGTCATCGAGAAGAAGTTTATGCCCAAGGGAGAAAAGGTTGCAGAGGCCAATCTAAAAAGTTTCGAGGCGGGATATGCGTATGCCCTCAAAACCTTTTCGGGTAGAATGAAGAAAATATCTGTGCGCCCGAAAAAGGCCAAAGAACCAGAAAAGGTCTTGTTATCTGGAAATGTGGCCATCTCCCAAGCGGCTCTCGACGCAGGCCTTGAGCTATACTTCGGGTATCCCATTACACCAGCCACCCCGATCATGGAATACTTGGCAAAGGCCCTGCCGGAGAGGGGGGGACGCCTGGTGCAAATGGAGGATGAGATCTCGTCCATCGGGGCCGTGTTGGGCAGCTTCTTTGCGGGGAAAAGGGCCATGACCGCCACATCAGGCCCTGGCTTCGCTCTCATGACAGAGCTGATCACCCACGGCATCATGGCAGAAATCCCTGCGGTGATCATCAACGCCCAAAGAGGGGGCCCAGCGACCGGGCTTCCCACCAAGACAGAGCAATCAGACTTGCATTCGGCTGTGTTCGGCGGACCTGGGGACTCTCCGCGTATCGTCATTGCCCCGACAAATGTGATCGAATGTTACACCTACACGCTGAAGAGTTTCCAGCTGGCCGAAAAATACCAGACCCCGGTCATCGTCCTCCCCGATTTCTTTCTGAATAACCGGGTTGAAAACGTTCCCCTACCCAATGCATCAGAGGAGGAGAAGGCAGACGGGAACATTTATCCTGACGAGGCTGTAAAAGGGGAATACACCCGTTTTGAGATAACCGAATCAGGCATCTCACCTCGCTCCGTTCCAGGCATGGAGGGTTACAACTTCTCAACCACAGGCCTCGAACATACGGAGAGGGGAATCCCCAACTACTCCCCTGAAAACCACATGATGATGACTGAAAAGCGTCATCGTAAAATACATAGCGCACTTATGGATCTCCCTGTGCCAGTGGAATTTTCATCAGGAGGTAAATTAGACGTGGGGGTCATTGCATGGGGTTCCACCTTTGGTTCCGCCTTGGAGGCCGTGCAAAGATCTCAAGAAAAGGGCTTTAAAGTGGGCGCCTTGAAGATCACCTCGCTGTTTCCCTATCACGCAGACACAATCCGTCATTTCATGGACAGATGTGAGGAGGTCCTTATCCCTGAACTGAATTTCGAGGGGCAACTTGCCAACCTCCTCGGCCACCTCCACCGAAGAGATGTTGTGCGCTTGAATAGGACAACGGGAATCCCTTTTCCTGTCTCAGCCATCGCAGAAAAAATCGAAGAGGTTATTGGAGAAGTGAAAGGATGAAAACATCTGGTCACGTTCTTGCCGAACAAGTAAAGCAAATAGAAGCGTCTCGGATTTTTGACGTACGATCCGAAGAACTGCCCACCTGGTGCCCAGGATGCGGATATTTCGGCATCCATCAGGGGCTGAACAACGCCATCCAACAGTTGGGTATTCCCCATCATGAGGTGGTGACCGTCTCAGGAATCGGGTGTGCTGGCCGTTACCCATTTTTTACGAACACCTATGGACTGCATACGGTCCATGGCAGGGCACTACCTGTTTCCACAGGCGTGAAAATGGCAAATCCGAAGCTGACCCTGTTTGCAGTGGGTGGAGACGGTGACGGCTTGGCCATTGGGGGGGGGCATCTCCCTCACATGTCCAGGAGAGATGTGGACGTCAACTACCTGCTCTTTGATAATTCTATCTACGGTCTCACCAAAGGCCAGCCGTCTCCCAGCTCTCCAAAGGGATTCAAAACCAAGGCGTCTCCCTATGGCAGCACGGACACACCTCTCAACGCCACCCTTTTAGCCCTTTCCTATGGGGCATCATTTGTGGCCCGTCTATTTGCAGGTGATCCTGAGGGGATTACGAAGGCCTTGGTTGAGGGCATCCAGCATAAGGGGTTTTCCTTCTTCCATCTCTACACCACATGTGTGACCTTTGATAAGCAATTCAAGACTTGGGAGCATCTCAAAAGCTGGATTCATCCACTGCCCAAAGAACACGACCCGTCAGATTATAGGCAGGCCATGGATAGGGTTCTTGAAGATGACTTCAGCGTCGGCATACTCTACCGCCGAGAA
>JASFEQ010000369.1:0-4588 GCA_050124735.1 Desulfobacteraceae bacterium
TGACAAGCCCAGTGCAGGATGGTAGCCGTGGTGCCAGGGATGGGAACATAGTTCACGTATATGAATCAGGGGGGGGTTATGGTCAAGTCTGCCGACAGAGTCATGCAGATTCTGGAGGCCATTGGGTCCAGCGAAGAGGGGAAGACCCATGGCGAACTCGCTTCCGGCCTCAATATCCCCAAAAGCAGCCTCTCCTTACTTCTAGCCAATCTTGTTGGTCGTGAGTATCTTTCTTTGAATGGAGCAGACAAGCGATACGCCCTAGGCCCACAAGTGCTGGTGCTCGCCGGTCGCTATCTCTCAAGTCTCGATATTGCTCGACTTGGCCAACCTGTCCTCAAAACGATAACGAGGGCAATCGATGAATCCGCGGAGATCGCCATCAAAAGGGGAAATGAGATGATGATCATCGCCAAGGAGGATCGCTCTCGCCCTCTTGCCAGAATGATACAGATGGGTGAACGTGCCCCCATTTATGCCACGGCTGCCGGGAAGGCCATTCTCGCTCACCTCTCCGATGACGAAATTGAGCAATATCTTTCCATAGCAGAACTGACACCCATTACCAAAGCAACCATCACCGACCCTGAGGTGCTTCGGCGCGAACTCAACGCTATCCGGTCTGGCGCCCTCGCGTGCTCTCATGAAGAACTCCATGAAGGGATCACTGCAGTGGCCTCCCCAGTATTTGACCTATATGGACATGTGGTTGCATCCATCGTCCTTCCTGTCCTAACCGTTCGCTTTACGCCTGACAAGGAAAAGAAAGCAGAAGAAATATTGCGACGTGCGTCCATTGAGCTCTCTCATCAACTTGGTTTCGACACTGGGCCCGATGCCATATATGCAAAAAATCATAAGCCTGCTGGGGAGATACCTAGAAAGCAGATTTTACTCTGATCCATTTAAATAGAATGATGGCATGAGGGGAGAAAACAAAAATTATGGAACCCAATTTGAGAAAAGACGTGTCTGAGTTTGGATAGGTTAAATGTGCAACGAAATAAGGGTTAAGGTTTTGAGCAAAAACGAATAAATTTTAGGAGGGGGAAAATGAAGAACAAAAAGAAAAAAGGCATGACTCGTCGGGATTTCATGAAAAAGGTGGGATATACAGCGGGGGCCATCGGTGTCTCGGCCACTTTCCCGAAGATCCTCAAGCCAGCGCGGGCAGCAGCAAGAGACCACATTCTGGTGGGGCGCCCTCTGCCTGTGACGGGTCCCGTGGCGGCGTTCGCCCAGTCCTCGCCATGGCTGGACAACAGGGCCATAGACCAGATCAATAAGGACGGAGGCATATACATCAAAGAATATAAGAAGAAATTGCCCCTTAAGGTGAAGATCTTGGACACGGAAAGCAACCCAACCAAGGCAGGTGAACTGGCTTCCAGACTCATTCTCAAAGACAAGATAGACATCATGTACGTCTCTGCCACACCCGCCACGGTGACCCCGGTCTCTGGTGTTTGCGAAAGGTTCAAGATGCCGTCAGTTAGCACCATGATGCCGGTTGAGATGTTTTTGCACGGAGGGACATATCAGTGGTGCTTTAACGCCTCCATGAGTGTTCGAGATTTTATGGCATCCTTCATACAGGCCTGGGATCAAGTGGAGACCAACAAGGTAGTGGGTCTCTGCGCCCAGAATGATGCGGATGGTATGGCCTGGGCCAAAGGCGCCAGTGGAGCGCTTGGACCGAGAGGCTATACCCTGGTCGACTTGGGCAGATTCCCCCCGGGGACCAATGACTATACCACCCAAATCAATGGGTGGAAAAAAGGAAAGGTGGAAATCCTATTCGCAAATATGGCCCCACCCGATTTCACCACCATGTGGAGACAGTGCCACCGCATGGGATTTATCCCTAAAGTCTGTACGGCCGGGAGGGCGGGCCTCTTTTCCGTCGCTATGGAGGCCATTGGCGGTGATCTGGGAATAGGGGTCACCTCTGAGGCCGTGTGGCTTCCTGCGTTTCCCTTTAAGTCGTCTCTGAGTGGTGAAACGGCGAAGCAATTTAGCGACGCGTATGAAAAGGCGTCCGGCAAACAGTGGAGTCAACCCCTGGGCGGCTGTCATGCCGGTTATGAGATTCTGGCTGATGCCCTCAGACGGGCTCAGACCCTGGACAAGGAGACCCTCCGAAAGGCCCTGGCCGATACGGATCTGATGACCTTACAGGGGCCCACTAAATTTACCGAAAAGAATATTGCCATATCACCTTCTGGCTGCCTCCAGTGGGTCAAGGGAAAGAAATTTCCCTTCGAAGCGGTGCTCGTCTCTAGTGGAAATTACAAAAACCTCATTGTAACGGGGAAAACAATCTCAATCCCTAAGTTAAAAGGGATGTCCTGAAGTCCGCCTTTCGGGGCCAAATGATTTGCTGCAACCGTCTGCATTTGGCGAAGAGACACGTTTACAGATTTGAAAAGGGCAGGCGCACTCCCCATCTCCGCGCCCTGCGCAGGGATGGGGAACCGCCGTTGTTCGGATGAAGCCCAATGGGAGGAAGTAAATGTATAAAGGGGGATATGCGGGGAAGATTCTACGGCTCAATCTTAGCACCAGGCGTGCAGAGGAAGAGGCCTTACCCCTGGAAGTGGCCACGGATTATATCGGCGGGGCGGGATTTGGGATTAAGTATCTGTTTGACGAGCTCAAGGCCGGCACAGACCCATTGGGACCGCAAAACAAACTGATTTTTGCGGTGGGACCTTTTTCAGGGACGAGCATTCCCTGTGCCAGCCGCATGGCGGTTACCGGCAAATCCCCTGCCACAGGTGCGATAGGCATGTCCCTCACAGGGGGGCACTTCCCCGTGGAACTGAAACGCGCAGGCTACGATGCCCTGATCATTGAGGGTAAAGCCGATAAACCAACGTATCTCTGGATAAAGAACGGAAAAATCATTTTTCGTGATGCGCGCAGTGTTTGGGGGACGAAGACCACAGATTGCCAGCAGATCATCAAGAATGAGCTAAAGGACCAGAACGTCCGGATTGCCTGTATCGGGCCAGCAGGAGAAAACCTGAGTAAGATGGCCTGTGTCATTAACGAGATGCGGGCTGCAGGGCGCAAAGGACTTGGGGCGGTCATGGGGTCAAAAAATCTCAAGGCTATAGCGATCCGGGGGACAGGTTCTGTGGCTGTGGCCTCCAAAGAGAAGCTGAAAATTGCAAGGGGCGAGATGACCAAGGCCATGAAAGGAAGCCCTGTGCTTTATCCTGAATTCTCCAAAACGGGCACACCCTCCAATGTGGACAACACGTGCGCCCTGGGCATATTCCCCGCCAAGAACTGGTCGGCTACAGGGGAGTTCACGCCTGTGGAGCAGATTGGTGTGGACGCTTTGGAGACCCGCAATGTGGGAAGGCAGTTTTGCGCTGGATGCCCTGTTGGATGTAGCCAATTGAACCTGGCACGTACAGGCCCTTACGCGGGTGCCCTCTCAGAGGGCCCTGAATTCGAGACCATGTACTCCTTTGGCGGGGAGACCGGTGTGGACAATGTGGATAGCATTATTGCTGCTGACCGCCTCGCTGACGAGTTGGGGCTGGACACCATATCGGCAGGGGTAACCATCGGCTTTGCCATGGAGTTGTTTGAAAAGGGGATTCTGAGTGTGGCTGACACGGGCGGCCTAGAGCTTAATTTTGGCAATCATGAAGCCATGGTAGTGCTGCTTCCAATGGTGGCATTCCGGGAGGGGATCGGAGGTCTCCTGGCCGATGGGGTTAAGGTGGCGGCCGAGAAGATAGGTAAGGGAGCAGACAAATACGCATTGCACGTGAAAGGCCTGGAACTTCCTGGTTATGATGTGCGGGGTGCCAAGGCCCATGGGTTGAATTATGCCACGGCCTTCACTGGCGCCGACCACAACAGGGGCTATGCCTTCCAAGAAATATTCGGGATTCCCATTCCCTATGCCGTGGACCGATTCACCACGGAAGACAAAGGCAAGCTTACCAAGTGGAATCAAGATGTGCGGACAGCCACGGCTGACTGCCCCACCATGTGTGTTTTTCTCCTGGACATGGCTGTACCCCATTTCGCTACCGAAAACACAGCGTCATTAATGGAGGCGGTCACCGCGCTCACTTATACACCGGAAGAAATCGAGAAGGTGGGTGAGCGAATAAATAATCTGGCAAGGGCCTTCAATGTCCGGGAAGGGTTTACCCGGGCAGACGATACCCTACCAGAAAGGGTTTTGACAGAGCCTTTACAGAGTGGGGGCTCCAAGGGTCACTTCATTAGCAAAGACGATCTCAAACAAATGCTGGACGAATATTATACGGTCAGGGGCTGGGACCTGGAAACGGGCGTTCCAACCAAAGGAAAACTGACGGAACTGGGCCTTGGATATGTGGCAAACCAGTCGGGTTTATAGATGGGGAGGTCTTGAGAAAAACTATCTGACCTCCTGATCCAGGCTTTGTAGCATTGACCCGATCAAGTCTTTCACAAAGGTTTGCTTGTGAGATCATATTCTCAGCGGGATATACACGGGGAGGAAGGTGTCGCATGAAAAGCAACAGGGGCTCGATTCCCTCAGCCGGACAGGGCCCAAAGGGATTCATAAGACCCGTAA
>JASFEQ010000370.1:0-4571 GCA_050124735.1 Desulfobacteraceae bacterium
CGTCCCTCCGCTACCCCGTTCCGCTATTATCCTTTTCAGAGCGACGCTGTGCTAAATCCATTTGGTACTGTCTATCCCTTATTTTTCTTGCTTTCAATGGCAGCCAGAATTTTGTCGGGGGTCATGGGAAAGTCTGTGATGGTGACGCCCACAGCATTGGCAATAGCGGAGGCATAGGCCTGTGCCGCACTCATGGCAATAGACATGCCCGCCTCCTTGGCCCCGTAGGGACCTGTTGGGTCATTGGGTTCTACGATGATGCTGTTGATCTTGGGCATATCTGCTGCAATGGGGACCTTGTATTCCAGCTGACTGGGATTCAGACATCTTCCTTTATCCCAGAGATGATATTCGGTGAGCATGCCACCCTGGCCACCCATGGCTGCTCCACCCTCGAATTGGCCCTCAACAACCATCGGATTGATGGCAAACCCGCAATCCTGCGCCGCAGTAACTTCCAGCACCTTGACTTGACCCGTCTCTGGATCCACCTCCACCTCCGCGATCGTCGCGCCAAAAGAAAAGGTCTCAGAAAGCTGTCCCCTTGGATTCTGGACCCACTCCCGCCGGTGATCCACCTTCGGGGCAAAGTGACCTTCCCCGGAAACAGGCTTTCCTTGAATCAACCCCATTCGCACAGCCTTTTTGAGGAGAAGAAATTTGTCGGGACTACCGGCCACAAAGATCTTCTTATCTCTCAGCACCAGGTCGGCGGGATTTGCCTCCATGGCCTCCGCGGCTATCTCGAAGAGTTGGTTGCGGGCGTCAATGGCCGCCAGTTGGGCTGCTTGCCCGCCTACAAAGGTGGAGACCATGGAGTAGGACCCAGGATCATTGGCAGTAACCTCAGTGTCTGCGGTAATCAGGGTGACATCCTCCATTTCCAATCCCAGCTCCTCTGCCACCACCTGCACAAGCATGTTGTCATTTCCCTGCCCGTTGTCTACGACCCCCGAGTTTAGTGTCACCCCTCCGTCCTCGTTAAATTTGATGAATGCCTGAGATCCTCCCCTGATCCCTAGCGGGAACCCGGTCTGTACCGAATTGATCCCAATACCAATGCCTCGCCAGGGCGGCAGTTTACCGTATTTCTTCTTCCATCCAGCCTTCTCTGCTGCCTTCTCAATACATTCCGTGAGTCCACAGGAGGGAACATAGCTCCCTGTGGGCGTGTAGTCTCCAGCCTTTCTCCCATTCACAAGCCTCATGGCTAAAGGGTCAATTCCCAGTTCCTCCCCCAGCATGTCCAGCTGGAGGTCGATACCGCAGGCAAAGGACCGCCCATGCATTCGGATCATGCCCCGAGGCGTTTTATTGGTAAAGATTCGGTAGCCGTTGTAACGCACATTATCCATGCGGTAGGCCTGTTCCATACAGAGGAAGGGGACAGAGGTGGCAATGGGGCCGGTGGAGGAATAGGCCCCGCCATCCATGTAGCTCGTAATATCTCTTGCCAGAACACGCCCTTTCCGGTCCACACCTGTCTTGATTGTGGTGATCAAGGCATGACCCATTCGGACGCTGGCTGAGTTTTCTTCCCTGGTGTATATGATCTTGACGGGCCGACCCGACTTCCGTGCCAAAAGGGCACATATAAAATCCCCAGGTGATACCTCTGATCGACCTCCGAAGGCACCGCCTATGGCGATCTTTCTGACCCTGACCTTGTGAAGGGGCATGGAGAGGAGGTTGGCGAGGGGTTTAGACTTCATGTGAGGTCCGGCATTGGGCGTCCAGACGTCCAGGTTGCCCGCATCATCAAATCGTGCAGCGACCGCAAAAGGCTCCCCCTGGAAGTAGTTGTCCTCAGCCGCAGTAAAGGTGTCCTCTCTAACGATGTAAGCGTCTTTAAATCCCTTCTCAATGTCCCCCACGTCGATTTCTACATGGATGTTTATGTTGTTCGGGAATTCCTCATGGATGAGAGGGCCTTCTGATGCCATAGCTTCAAGGGGATCATACACGGCGGGAAGCTCTTCCAGATCTACTGAAATCAGATCCAGGGCCTCTATGGCGGTATCTTCATCCACAGCAGCGACCGCTGCAATCTCATCACCGAAATACCGCACCTTGTCCTTGGGCAACAGTTCCATGTCCTGGGTATAACGAAAGACGCCCCACTTCACTCCCGCCGTATCCTGGCCTGTCACAACGGCCTTTACGCCCCTGAGTTTTTCCGCCTTTGATGTATCCACGTGAAGGATACGCGCGTGGGCCAATGGGCTTCGCTTGACCTTGCCCACAAGCATCCTGGGAAGCCTGAGGTCAGCGGAAAATTGTACTTCGCCAGTGACTCTGGACAGGGAATCGACCCTGGGTACTCTTTTACCGATTAGTGAGAATTCCTTAGCCATTAGGTTTAAACCTGCTTTTCTTATGCCGTCATTTGGATTACTCTGCTAACAGATCCTGGATACTGGATCCTAGATACTAGATAGAAATCATTTCGGACCCAAATTTAGTCTTTCCCGTTTAAGATCCAGTATCAAGCATCAAGGATCACTCCTGCTCCCTGCCACATCTAGAATCGCTTCTACGATCTTTGTGTACCCGGTGCATCGACATATGTTTCCGCTAATGGCCTTGCGGACATCGGACTCACTGGGATTGGGGTTTTGATTCAGAAAGGCCCTGGTAGACATAAGCATTCCGGGTGTGCAAAAACCACACTGGACGGCTCCGTGATCGATGAAAGACTGCTGCACAGGATCGAGCTGTCCATTTTCCATCAGCAAACCCTCCACAGTTGTGATTTCCGCCCCCTGAATCTCTGCAGCAAGGGTCAGACAACTCCTTATGGGCAACCCGTCACACAAGACCGTACAGGACCCACAAGCCCCTTCGCTACAGCTCTCCTTTGTCCCTGTCAGTTCCAGATCCTCCCGCAAAACCTCCAGAAGTGTGCGATTGGGAGGCACATACAGATCGTATGCTTCCTTATTTACTGTCAGGGATATGGGTAGCATCTTTTTCATGACGTCGCTCTCTCAAGTGCCTCCTTGATTGCTCTTCTGGCCATGACTCCAGACATCTTCTGCCTGTACTCAAGGGTAGCCCCCAAATTATCCACCATAAAGGCGGATGCATGTTTCCGAACCTGCTGGGCCGTCACCTCAATAGCCTCCGCGTCCTGTGTGTCTTTGCCTATCAATAACTCCACTGCCTCCTTCAAAAGAAGGGGGGATGCCCCAGCACCACCAATGGCTATCCTGGCATCAGATATTTTACCCTTCTCCAAAGCCAACGATGCAGCGGCAGAAACCAAGGCAAAGTCAAGGGCTGAACGGTAAGTCAGCTTTTGAAAACTGCTCCCCTGGCCCTTGGCTCCAATTGGCACTTGAATCTCTGTAACCATCTCGTCAGGTTCAGTGGCAAATGGATTCTCCCCCTTACCTGTAAAGAATTCTTCAATGGGAAGGATTCTTTTTCTGCTACTGGATGCAAGGATCACCTTTGCATCCAGGGCCATCAGAGCACAGGCCCCATCCGATTGGTTGGCAGACCGGCACCGGTCGCTGTTCTCTTCCGCATAACAGGTCTCACCATTATCCTTGTGGCACCTAGTCCTCCCTGAACGCCAGAATGCGGACTGGTTGTAATAGAGACACCGAGTCTGGAGGCAAAGATTCCCGCCCATTGTTCCCCGAAAGTGCTGGACCGGGGGTGCGCCAATCCGCTTGATGGCCTCCAAGAGTGCGGGCAAATTGGCCCTAATGAGGTCTGAATCTAACAGGAAAGAGAGGGGGGTCATGGCACCGATCGCTGCCATCCCGTTCTCTTGACGGATAAAGCTTAGCTCCTGGAGATTTTTCAAGCTGATCAGGAATGCGGGCTCTACCAGACGTTGTTTCATACGGACAATCAAATCGGTCCCGCCCGCAATCACCCTAGCCTTTTCAGCATGGGTGGCCAGAAATTCCAGGGCTTCCTCTAGGTTCCTGGGTTCTAGATATTCAAAGCTTGGAAGCCTCAACGAACTAATCCTCTCCTTCTTTTGCTTTCAGTGCAGCCAATATCTTCTCAGGCGTAATGGGCAACTCTGTGATCCGCACACCGATGGCATCATATATGGCATTTGCGATGGCCGGCGCTGTAGGGACAAGACCGGGCTCTCCCACACCCTTTGCACCAAAAGGCCCTTCTAGGTCGTCAGTCTCAATGCATTCCACGTGAACGGGAAAGTCCATGTCCGATGCTGAAAATATCTTATAGTCCAAGAAATTGGGATTCAGATTCTTTCCCTTGACCGTCTTATATTCTTCGCAAAGCGCATATCCTAAGCCCATGACCACCCCACCATAAATCTGACCCTTTATGGTCTGCTGGCTTATGACCTTCCCCACATCGTGGGCCGCCACAACTTGTAAAATCTTCACCTTTCCTGTCTCTAAATCCACCGCCACTTCGGCTCCCTGAGTCCCAAAGATGTAGGTGGCGGACATATTGCCCCTACAGGTTTTGGCGTCGATCATCTGGTTGCAAGGGTCATAAAAGGCCTCGGTGATGATCATGGTCCCTTGTTCCTTGTAATGGGCCTCTCTCAATATTTCATCCAACCTGAGTTGCAGCAG
>JASFEQ010000371.1:0-4554 GCA_050124735.1 Desulfobacteraceae bacterium
ACGAGGGATGAGGGTAACGCAGCCCTTCGGCTTTGCTCAGGGCCATGAGCTTGTCGAATGGCAGATGGGCGTTTTCCGACAGCCTCATATGAAACCTTTAAAATTGGCTGATTTAATATTACCCAAATAAGTCTATACCTTATGCCAGCAGAAAAGTATGGCCTTGAAGAATGAAGTATAGCCCATTTTAATGAGTTACCAATATATCAATAGACGTCCCCCTTCTCCTTAAGATTCATGGAAGGTCTTTCTCCCGAATGGCCTCCACAATATGCAAAAGAGGGTTTTGCCATAGTTGGATAACTTCCCGCCTTTCAATTTTATCCCCTGCACTATTATATATAAGTTCAATGGTGGGCCTCAGAGGTTCCTCCTTGTCCGTAGCGACCACCCGTCCAATGGATTCATTGTTCAACCTGACATAGGTATTTACGGGAAAGAGAGAGATTCGATTCAAAAAGGCTTTTCGGATTTTCGATGGGAACTGTTCCTTGGCCTCTTTTAGGATATATTTAATAGCCTCCGTCTGCACGATTTTGTCTCGGTAGGGTCTGTCGCTGATCATGGCCACATACACATCGATTAGACCTATAATTGAGGATAGGTCGTAGATCTCTCCCCCCTTCAGCCCATAGGGATAACCCGAACCATCTGTTCTCTCATGCACCTGAACGGCCACCTCAGCTAACCATTGGTACCTCTCTCCCATCTGGACGAGGATCTCATAACTATTCTTGGGGTGTTCCCTAATCAAAGCCGTCTCTTCCTCATCGAGGCTGCCCCTTTTCTCGGGAACGCTCTCCGGGACCTTGTACATGCCCACATTTTCCAGAAGCGCAGCAAGCCCCAATTTTAATCGCATCTTGATGTCATAACCCATCTCTTGCCCAACAAGCAGAGATAGAAACATGACATGGACATTATGAACGAGGACCCATTCGTGATCGCTCGGCACAAGCATGGAATATTCATATAGCTTGTCCACAAGGTCTTTATTGTGGATGTCATTAAGATCAGAGAGAATGGGAGACGCACTTATTCCCTGATCGTTTCTGACCCTAGCACGAACATCTATGGCCCTATCAACAAATTTCTCATAATAGGTGATGACTTCCGCATTCCATTCCTCTTTGAATGAGGGCGAAGATGAAACCTTTTCTCCCCTCACCTTTAAAATCTGCGTATCACTGAGCACCCTTGCCACTTGAGAATCACTCAGCGTTACATCTTCGTCCTTCGGTCTAATCTCTTGGGATTTCCTCTGGGGTTGCTTTTTGTTGGTGTTTGAAATGATGTCAGAAAGGCGCATCATGACTGATTTATATCCCTAATAGCCCCTTCTGATTACTCTGGCGTCCAGCGAGCCCATTTAATCGGAAAGGGTCACGTCAGTGGCGATATCAAAATGGCAAAATTTGTTTGAAATAAATTATAATTATAAATCTAAAGGCAAGAGACAACAATCCGGTAATATTGCCCACAAAATACGGAGGAAAATTGCGTACTAATCCATCGATATGAGGTGGGTTCTGAGGTTTGCCTTTTTGTTTTTTATTCCAATCTTTTCCCTAATACTCTCTCTATGAGATTCAATCGTTCTAAGGGACAGTCCGAATAGGTCCGCTATCTCTTTTGTGGTTTTACCTTGCCTTATCAGATTTGCCACCCTGATCTCCATCGGAGTTAGGCCTAAATATTTAGAGGATAGCCGGTGCAAAAATGGGGAGACAGCTGCGCTCAAATTGGATTCAAGGATATCTGTGAGAGCTATCTGTCTCTCATCTAAACTAGTCTTCATAAGTTTCTCTAAGTAGGGCAAAACAAGACCTTTTATATTGAACAACACGGTGTCTTCAAGTTGAGCCTTATCTTTATCTCTACTTTCCAACAAGACTTTCAATGCCACATTTGTCTCTTTGAGATTCTGGGTTTTGAGTTTCAAGGCCTCCTCTCCTCTTTTTAGCACCTTCTCTACACGCTTACGCTCCTCTATTTCCTCTTTTAGCATCTTGTTTATTTTCTCCAGTTCAGCAGTGCGTTTCCCAACCTCGTTTTCCAATTCGTCACGTGCTTTTTGAAGCACCTCCTCGGATCGTTTAAGCTCAGTGATATCCCGACATATGCTCTGAATGAAATTTTCTCCACCAATAGAAATAGTCCTAGAGCTCACCTGGATGTTCCTAATCTCTCCTGTCTCTGTCTTGTGTTTCGTTTCAAATGAGTCGGCCCCTTTTTTGATGATTTCCCTCATGTGATTAGCAACCTCATCACTAGACTCAACAACTTCAAAGTCAGATATTCTTAGGTTTTGGAATTCCTCTCGGGTATAACCAAGACTTTTATGCGCTCTTTCGTTGAACTCCACCATCGCCCCTGTCTTCCCATGTACAAGCAGAATTGAGTCTGCAGCTTGCTCGAAGATAGCTCTGTATCGCTCTTTCGACTCCTGGAGTGCCTTTTCTACCTGCTTTCGTTCAGAGATGTCTGTCACTATCCCGAGGATAGCCATGTCTCCTTCATAGTTCATCAATTTCGTCGTTATTATTGCCTCAATTCTTTTGCCCTGTTTGTTGATCAGGGTATACTCATATGGCTCGACCTCTTTACCATCCATATGCCTTTTGAAGGCTGACCGTATTGTATCTACGGATTCTGGCGCTATGAGGCATAGAAAGTCAAAATCCGAGGAATAATACTCCTCTCTCTTATATCCCATAATCTCTTCGCAGACCTTATTGGCATAAACGATTTTCCCCTTCTTGTTGATGAAAATCATGTTTGGAGACTGCTCTGAAACGGTTCTGAATTTCTCCTCGCTCTCTCGCAGCGCCTCCTCAGCTCGGTTGCGCTCTTCTATTTCCAGCCTCAACTGCTCATTTGCATTCACAAGATCGGCAGTACGTTCCTCTACTCGCTTTTCAAGGTCGTCACGAGCCTTTACGAGAGCTTCCTCGGCCTCCCTGCGCTGTAATGCTACTGCTGCCTGATGTATGAATGTCTCTACAAGATCTTCCCCCTTCAGCCCACTACTGCCTCGACGCGTAATGATAATGGCATTGCCAAATAGTTCTCCTTTGCGGGCAAATCCTATCGCATAAATGTCACCGAAGCTGAGAAGGTCCTCAATCCTGCGGCATATTCCGGCCGGTATTTCACCAAAGGAGAGATCGTACAGTCCCGGGGGACCTGCAACCAGTTTACCCGTCACAAGTAGTGACCTTGCCTCTTCATCCGTTATTGGAACTGAAAAGCCTACAAGGTTCCTTCCAATGAGTTTGAGAACGGCCTTTGAATATTTGCCGAGGCCTTCGACGGCGCGGGTGCAAAGGCTGTCTTTTTCTTTATCGTATGAGTTGATGGCGATCACGCAATCACCAACCAATTCTTTGAGCCTTTCCCCTATAAGCTGATAAATGTTTTCGTCACGCGGAAACTCAACGAATTCTGTTGACGTTCTTGACAAAAACCCTAGATCCCGGGTGTACTTTTGATGTATATCATTATCTCGCTTGCGGTCAGCTATCTTTCGCTCTAACTCTTCGATCCTTTTTTTCAAATCTTCATAGGTTGGTTTTCCAGTCATTAGAAAGTCCCCCTATCATCCTAAGAAGCTAAAAGCCATAGCCTAATCAAACCGGCTCACGCTGTTATAGTTCAAATCTGGTTTTGAACCAGTTGCTTTCTCTTTATTGAGGAGAAAGAAACTCGACAATTTATCCAAGTCAGTTCAGAATATTCTAAATGGCTCTTTATTTAAAAAGAGGAGAAAAGTCAAAAGGTCTTTCTTCAGAGGGTGAGACGCTGCATAAAGACTACCCAAATAAGTCTATACTTTACGCCAGCAGAAAAGTATGGCCTTGAAGAATGAAATATAGGCCATTTTAATGGGTTACCAATATATCAATAGACGTCCCCCTTCTTTAATGGAGTTTCCGCTTCTCATCGCTCTTGGGAAGCATATGCTCGACGAGTTGTTCCAGCTCCTCTCGCGTTAAGTGGTAACTCTCCCGGCAAAATTCGCATGTGACTGTCGTCTCCTCTTGCCTTGAAATCATGTCCTCTGTCTCTTCACGTCCAAGTGCAATGAGGGCTTTTTCAACCCTTTCTTTGCTGCAAGAGCATTGGAAGGTAAGGGGCCGCTTTTCCAGGATATCAAAAGGAGTACCAGAAAACAGAATTTCAAGCAGTTGCTCCGGCGTTTTTCCCTCTCTGATCAGTTCCGTGATGGACGACATTTTTTGGATCCGCTCGATCAGTCTATCCACTGTTTCTTTGTGGTAGGGAGGGAAGGACTGGATGAGGAAACCGCCGGCCGCAGAAACGCCGCCGTCCGTATCCACAGACACCCCCAACCCAACGGCAGAGGGAATTTGCTCAGATTCGGTGAGATAGAATGCCAGGTCCTCACCAATTTCGCCTGTGTAAAGTTCCACCATCCCTGTGTAAGGTTCTTTCAATCTCAGGTCTTTCACCACGGTGAGCAGTCCGGAGTCTCCAAGGGCCCCAGACACGTCAAACTTCCCATTTTTCAGAGGCAGGTCAACATGGGGCACT
>JASFEQ010000372.1:0-4542 GCA_050124735.1 Desulfobacteraceae bacterium
AGTCTTTTGTCCTCGTGTCACCACATACAAGGATGAAGACCGGTGCGTCCCTATTATATTCCTTAGCCGGCGGCCCCCCTTGCTCAAAAAATCGAAGTCCTTTCTCCCGCGTTCGCTCGATGTTGTAACTGATAGGCGTTTGCCCAATGGCAAAATCAATCATCTTGTTCCTGAGTCTCTTGTTCTTGACCACAATGAACTCCCAGGGTTGCGAGTTGGCGCCTGACGGAGCCCAACGAGCCACTTCGATGATCTTATCCACATACTCATCAGGTATGGGCTTTGGCTTAAATTTCCGAATGCTCCGCCTCCTCATGACCAGATCCAGCAAACCTTCATAATCCATGACTCTACTCCCTTTCATTAGATACGCTTGTTAGCAATTAAAATAACTTTCATTTCCATCCAAAATGGTTAAGAGGCGGAACTGAAGTATCACGAAAAAGCATGTTTGTAAATGATTGAGAGATAATGACTGGGAGCCTAGAAGAATCAAGGCTTCTGCGGCTTCTTCGGAAATGTCAGTTTCGAATGCACTTGACATCAAGAGGTTGCTTGAAAAAGCAGCCTCTTTTTAGTTGTAGTCTAGGGTATTCCGCCTACCCGGGCGGAAAGACACGAAGGACGTCCCCCTTTATAAATTCCTTTCAAAATTGTGATCTACGCCTAACTTCTTGATTCTGTACTGAAGAGTCGATCGTGGAATGCCGAGCAATCTGGCAGCGCCGTACTTACCTCCTATGACGCCACGACACTTGGCCAAAGCTTTTTCAATATGTTCTCTCTCCATCTCGTACCTAGTCAAGAATCCGCTTTCCTCGGGGTTGTTCTCCGTGGTTTCAAATGAGTGAAGCATGTGGTCTATGTCGGTTTCATTGATCTTATGGCCCCCGCGCAAAATCGTGACTCTTTCTATGACGTTTTGTAATTCCCTTACATTTCCCGGCCACGGGTATTGACAAAGTGCTTCCATTGCGGCTGAAACGTACTGCACCTCAGGTTTTTGCATTGTCTCCGCTAATCTTGTTGTGAAACATCTAACCAGAAGAGGAATGTCCTCAGCACGTTCTCGCAACGGAGGAATCCAAATGTGCACCGTATTGAGACGGTAGTAGAGATCTCGCCGAAAGGTACCATTTCGGACTTTAGGCATCAGATCTTGGTTAGTCGCAGCTATTGTTCTGAAATCAACAGAGATTGGTATACTTTCACCAACGCGTTCAAAGGCCTTCTCTTCCAGTACTTGGAGGAGCTTGCTTTGGCTCGGTAAAGGCAGTTCCCCTATTTCATCAAGGAATACGGTTCCCCCATCTGCGGTCTCAAAACGACCTCTTCTCTTAGCGCTCGCGCCAGTAAACGAGCCTTTCGCATGCCCAAAAAGTTCACTCTCAATGAGTGTGGGAGCTAGAGCAGCGCAATTCACTTTAACGAAAAGGTGATCTCGCCGTGAACTGAGATTGTGAATATGCCTCGCAATATGATCTTTTCCTGTCCCTGTTTCACCACTGAGGAGCACCGAAGTATTTGTGTCCGCGACGAGCTCCACATCTTTCATGAGCTCGGTCATAGCGGGGCTTGTGTAATAGAATTCCCGATTTTGTTTATCGAATCGCTCGAAAAGGTACTCTTTCTCTTTCCAAAGTCTTTTATTCATGGCTTCCAATTTGTCGTAGGTGAGCATGTTATCAATGGCGATGGTGATTTGCGCCGATAATTCCTCCAAGAAGCCAGGAAGTTTGTCGATTTCTGGGGGAGATTTTTTAAAAGAGAAATGTATTGACCCTAGTAGCTCATCTCGCATAATTAGAGGAAGAGCAATAGTGGATTTTAGACCTTCTTTTAACATAGTTTCCGCTGTGGTCAATTTAGGATACTTTGACAAATCATTGATGATAACAGGCCTTCGTGACTCTATGACCAGGTTTGCAACCGATCCCTTGGGTAGGGGTCGACTGGTTTCACAGCTTATTCCATCAGGCTTGACCCCTTCTGCTGTTGCAAAATAACTCAGCGAATTATTCTCCATGTCATAGAGCTGGATGCTAAATCGGTCATAGTGAAAAACCTTCTTTATCTCGACGGCCATCGCCTTAAATAGGCTATCCCGCGTCCCCTGATTAATGATGGCGTTGTTTATTCTTAACAGAGAGCGGTACTTATCCCCCGACTTCCACGGCATTTTTTGACCTCCGAAATCCCTAATTGGGCTGAAGGGATTAAAAGATAGAGCCTGAATAATACAACTCAAGAAGATTTGCAAGCTGAATATTCGGCATTTGCGCCGAAAATTGGGCGATCTTTTTCGACTCAGATTACACTAGTATCTTCACCAGAAGATTTTTCCTTGAAAAATTAGGAGGTTATATCCTGACTTTGATCTGGCACAGATGTTGCGAAACCAAAAGGTTATTCGCCTTTCCAGAATTTGCATCAACCCAACCTTTATGGGCAACTCCACCTATTCATCGGTGGAATGAGTCAATCTTTAGCCTAAAAACAGAACCTTTACAACGGAAGGAGTTTGACCATGATTCAGTTTCTAGTTCACGAGAAAGAGGACACGGTGGGCGTTGCCACAGTGGACATCAAGGCAGGGGAGAAGGCAAAGGGGCTTTACATGGACAGCCAGGAGTCCATTGAAGTGAAGGCCCTGAAGGATATTCCCCTGGGCCACAAAATCGCCTTAAAGGGTGCTAAGGCGGGCGACACGGTGATCAAGTATGGACAAGATATTGGTAAGATTGTGGCGGAGTACAAAGCCGGAGATCACGTTCACATTCACAATCTGAAGACGAAGAGGTGGTAGATATGGAAATTCCAAAATTTATGGGTTATCGGCGGGAAAATGGCAGAGTGGGTGTAAGGAATCATGTGATCATTCTGCCTTTGGACGATCTTTCCAATGCCTCTAGCGAGGCGGTGGCCAACAACATCAAAGGGACCATGGCCCTGCCCCACCCTTACGGGCGACTGCAGTTTGGCGAGGACCTGGAGCTTTTCTTCAGGACGCTCATTGGCACGGGGGCCAATCCTAACGTGGCTGCGGTGGTGGTGATTGGCATTGAGCCGGAATGGACCAACCGGATCGTGGAAGGGGTAGGCAAGACGGGAAAACCGGTGGAGGGTTTCTCCATTGAGCGTTATGGGGACCACAAGACCATCGAGATGGCCTCTCGCAAGGCCAAGGAGTATGTGCACTGGGCTTCAGAGATTCAAAGGACAGAGTGTTCCTGCGATGAGCTCTACGTTTCCACAAAATGTGGAGAGTCAGATACCACATCAGGACTTGCCTCAAATCCCACGGTGGGCAATGTGTTTGATAAGCTCAACGAGATGGGTGCGACCACCAGCTTTGGGGAGACCTCTGAAATCATGGGTGCGGAGCATGTGTGTAAAGAACGGGCCGCCACAGCAGAGGTGGGTGAGGCGTTCATGAAGACTTTTAATGCGTACAACGACATTATCCTGCAGTTCAAGACGGATGATCTTTCCGGTTCACAGCCCACGAAAGGGAACATCAGGGGCGGTTTGACCACCATTGAGGAGAAGGCCTTTGGGAATCTGCAGAAGATCGGGAAGAAGGGAATGTATGTGGGCGTTCTGAAGCCGGCTGAGGCACCTACGGGCAAGGGATTGTGGTTTATGGACACCTCCTCGGCCGCTGCTGAAGCAGTGACCCTTTGGGCCGCATCAGGGGCTGTGGTTCATCTGTTCCCAACGGGGCAGGGCAACATCGTGGGCAATCCCATTGTACCGGTGATTAAGCTCTCAGCCAATCCCCTCACATGCGAGACCATGAGTGAGCACATTGATCTAAATGTCTCGGGCATCCTGAGGGGGGAGATGACCCTGGATGAAGCCGGAGACAAGTTGATAGAGTTGATGGTGCGCACTTGCAATGGTCGGTTTACCGCGACCGAGGCCCTGGGCCATCGGGAATTTGTCCTTACTAAACTCTATATAAGCGCCTAACCATTCAAAGTAAGAAATTTTCTCACAGCCACGAAACGAATTACAAAAAAATTAAGTAGGGACAACATTTCTCTGGAGGAAATCATGAAAAGGCAATTAGAGGGTATACGGGTTATCGATTTGACGGCCTATCTAGCCGGGCCCTTTGTCACGCTTAACCTTGCCGCGATGGGAGCTGAAGTCATTAAAATTGAAAGGCCGCAAATCGGAGATCCATGCCGATGGAATCCGCCATTTGCCGGCTCTGAAGGAGTCAGTTTTGCAATGAAAAACGATGAAGATCTTTCCATTCTATATCTGAAGCGCAATCGCATGAAGAGAAGCATGTTCTTAAATCTTCAAAAGGATAAAGGCAAAGAGATCCTCAAGAGTTTGATTGAGAAGAGCGACGTTCTCATCGAGAATTTCAGCCCCGGCGTGATAGAGCGCCTGGGTTTTGATTATCCGAGCGTGAGGGGCATGAATCCAAAAATCGTCTATTGCTCAATCGCAGGTTATGGGCAAGATGGACCCTTTAGAGACCGCACCGCTTTTGATCTTACAATTCAGGCGACGAGCGGTATTATGGGA
>JASFEQ010000373.1:0-4523 GCA_050124735.1 Desulfobacteraceae bacterium
GGCCAGAGGAGGAAGGGCGCTCTCACGGGAAAAGGCGTAGCATGTGTGCATGCTGTAACCTGGAGACATTTCCACATAGAGATCTTCCCTCCCTTCCTTTTTAAGGGTCTTGAGCAACCTTAAATCGTCAGAGAAGATGATGAGTCCCTGGCGCCGCGTTTTTAGGGATTGGACCAGATCGAAGTCTTGATGGCAGTGCCGGTCAGAGATGATCCGGCAGAGATTGGCATATCCCTCACGGTTTCGGACCAGTAGGACCGCCCGATGGTCATCGGTCTTCAGTTCACTTCCCACAATGGGTTGGATCCCCATTTCTTTGGCTGTCTGGAGAAAAAAAATGAGTCCGTACAATGCATTGGTGTCGGTCAGGGCGAGTCTATCCATCCCCTGCGCCTTGGCGGAGCGGCAGAGTTGTTCAATGGTGGGAATACCCCAACCCTTGGAGTAATGAGAATGGACATTGAGATGGACAAAGTTGTTCATGGCAATCTCACCACGGAGGCACCCGCCGTCGCCGAGGCTTCCGCCTTCGTTAAAAATATGGCGAGACAAGTTGGCGGGGCAAGCAGAGGCACATCAAGGTGAGTAAATGACAAATGTCAAAGCTCAAAGTTCAAATGAATGCCAAAGTCCAAATGCCAAAGCAGAACTGCAAAGAAAAATTTTTGACATTGAGTCATTGGGTTTTGATTTGTCATTTGGATTTTGTCATTTGACATTTCCATCTGCTCCGCGTGAACCACAGAGTGAGATGCGCTCGCAACGAGGTGTAATGACAAGTCTCTTTGCCTTGATCCGCTTGATTCTTAAGTGAACTCAGGCGGCTCTGCCATACTTGATTGCCTCATCTCCATACCTTTCCCTGATGCGATCTAAGGCATGGGTCACCAGGGTCTTTTTCTCTGCATCGGGAGGTGCTGCAGGAAAAAGGGGGATCTGGACGGAGTGGGCCGAGAAATTCTGGAACCAGACCCTCATAAATCTCACACCCACCCGGCGCTGGCAGGCCTTGAAGAAAATCTTCTCCAAAGGCCCGTATAGATCAAGGTCCCAGAAGCTCCCATGGGGGAGCGTTATCTGGCGTGTGACCTCCACCTGGTCCGCATATCGAAATACCAGACCGGCCTTGCTGGGGAGCAATGCCCTGCTTCTGAGTCGACGGGCACACTTTTCCACCAACCCATAAAGGATTCCCAGCAGTATCCGGTCATCGTTCTCGTCTCCGGGAAGGGTGATCTCTTCAGTGACCGTGGGCCTGATGCGAGGAGGGTAGACCGGGGTGGGATCTATGCCAAAGGCTCTCTGATGGATGACGTAGGCCTGGCGGCCAAAGACAAGTTTCAGGCTCCCCATATCCATGGCCGCTATTTCCCGGACCAGGGTGATATTCAGTTCTTCCAAGAGGATTCTACGGCGAACATGGCCTATACCGGGCAGTACACCCACCTTTAAGGGGGCCATAAAGGAGGACTCCTGACCGTGATCCACATCCAGGACCCCTTCGGATAGCATGATCGTGGAGGCAATACTGGAGACCATCTTGTTGCCCGCCACACCTACTGCCCCGGAGAGACGCAAATGGCACTTAATTTCTCTTCGGAGGCGGCTGGCCGTGTCCTTTGCCCGCCCCCATAGACGCTCTGTTCCTGTCACATCCAGATAGACATGTCCTGGTCGGAAGGGTTCCCAAAGGGGCGTATATTGGGCCAACATCTTGGTGAGGACCTGGGAGGCCTTTTCTGTGAGACCGGGGTTGGGGGGTAAGACAGTCAGGTCAGAGCAGAATTTGATGGCCTTTCCAAGGGGCATACCCTTAAAGATGCCTTCTTTGCGGGCCTCGGATGAGGCAGAGAGAATAAGGGCACGTTCTGAATGGGGTGGGGCCACGGCCACAGGACGATCCCTGAGTTCGGGATGGCAGACCCGTTCCACAGCAATGGAAAAAGCGGGGATGTGAAAATGGATAATATGGCGGTCCACGAGTTGAATTCTGAAATAAGAGTAAGCAGTAAACAGTACGCACTATGCACTATCCAAAGTTTTTGAAGTGACTAAAGTGTCTAAAGTTTGTGGTAAAAACAAGCCATTGAAAATTTTCAATTTTTTAACTTTAGGCATTTTAGGCACTTTAGCTCACTTATAATGTCTCATAACCCCCACCACTTTTCCCTCGATACGGAGGTCTCCCTCTTTGACAGCAAGAGGCTCCATGCCCCGGTGGGCAGGTCTGAGTTCCACATGATCTTCTCCTTTGTAATACTTTTTAACGGTCGCTTCATTGTTAATCAAAGCCACCACGGTCTCCCCGTTCTCGGCGGTTGGCTGCTTCCTGACCACGACGAAATCCCCGTCCAGTATCCCATCCTCATCCATGGAGTCTCCTTTGACCTGCAGGACAAAGTAGTCGCCACTGCCTATCATGGATGGAGGGATTTCGATCGCACTGACGTCCTCTATGGCCTCGATCGGTTTTCCAGCGGCCACCCTGCCTAGGAGAGGAAACTCGAACCGTCTGGTCTCCACAGGACTGATCACCTCAATAGCCCGCTTCTGGTTCTTTTTCTGGGGAAGGCGGATATAGCCTTTCCGCTCTAAGACCTTAAGATAGGTGGTGACCGTGTTGTAAGAGCTGAATTGGAAATGGGAACATATCTCTTCAAAAGTGGGTGAACGGCCCCATTCATTTATATATCTGGAGACATAACCCAAGAATTCCTTCTGCTTTTCGGTCAATTTCATGTCTTCCTCCTAATTAGTTTTCGTAGAAAAATGCCCTGATCGACTTCATTTTAACGCATGGGAGTGGAAGCTCATGTCCGATGCTTCAACGAAAGGCAGGAGATTCCGACGGAGATGGCCTCATCCCATATGTGGCCATGAGATGTGAAAACACCTCTGCATCCAGGTTAATCATTTGATCAAGAGCTTATAACGGTCTATATGAGCTGCGCGATCTTTTGCAGATTAAAAGTCACAACGGATAGTCCCACATAACTTTGGAAGGCTTGCCAACCTTTCCAAAGACAGCGTTTTAATCCGTAGCTTCGCATCAAGGCAGAAATGATTCCCTCGATGCCGGCACGAAAACGCTGCAAGGTTTTGAACCATCGCTCTTTCTCAATTTGTTTTCGATCTCTTGAACGGTAGCCGGGCTTGCAGATAGAGACTTTCTTGACACCTTCTTGGTAAGCTAATTGCTCATTATCCAAGCTGAAAAAACGACGGTCACCACAAAGCTTGTCCGGAGCATGTCCATATTGTTTTTGATGCATTGTCAAAATATCAGGGATCATATAGGCATCATCCGGGTTACCTCGAAAGACCTGGTATTGGGTTATCAGTCCGCTCTTTGCAGTACTAATCAATACTTTATGACCAAATTCCGTGGGCGATTGGCTTTTGCCTCTTTTGATAATGTCGGTGTGTTGTTCAAAGATAGAAAGGATCTTTTCTGATGCGGGGACCTTTTCCCTCTTTAACACCCTTCTCTCACATTGATCGATGGCAACTGCCGACATGCTCAAATAGTGATCAAGTTGCTCATAGAGGGATAATGTTTTGCCCTGAGGATGTTTACTCATCTCCTTTAGACATCTTTCAGCCATGAGAAATACTTCATTGGCTATCTTGATGAGGTCTTTGTAAAACTTGTGCCTATTATGCTTGGCCTTTGGCCCCTTAGCCATGACAATACGATAGCAGAGTTTCTTTGCTCTTCTTGTTCTTTTGGCAAAAGCAAAGTGCAGCTCTGGGAGCCCTTGACGGGATCTTTCCATGAGGCGAGTCAAGACCCGAATGCTATCCCAGAGCAGGCGGGAATCAAGCGGATAAGCGATGTTGCTCTGCACCACCGTGGTATCAACACGAAGAGATTTTCCTTTTTCCAACTTTCTCTGCTGGGCATACAGGAGCAATGCTTCATTGATCCGAGTCCAGGTTTCGGCTCTGATGGATTTAATAGCTTTTTGAAGCGTCGTGTAATGGGGGATAGGAGCAGAATAGAATCGGGTGAACCAACGCAAGGATACACCGTCTTTTAGACGTTCCCATAGTTCCCGATAGGAATACTGTTTGTATTGCTTGAGCACGGCACAACGAACAATCCGTTCCGCACTCATACCATGGGAGCCCGCATCGGTTGAATGTTCGGTTAAGTCCGCATGAACCGCTGCTACAATATGCGGATTTGCATCAAGGATGGCATTCATCTTTGTCAACTTCTTGCTTGGTTTGAACATTTCAATGAGTAGATCAATGGCATGGTCAAACACCGTTCTTTGTGCTAATATTCTTTTTCGCATTTGGCCTCCTTTTTTGGGGTGTGGTTTGCTTAACGTCTTGATATCGCAAAAAGAATATAGCAAACGCCCTCAAAATTGTCGAGGCCAAATTGCTTATAATACGTTGATTTTAATAGTTTTTTTAACCATCGCTACAGGAACTAAATAGTTGAATAAATGAGAATTTGCGGTGGTAAATTTTTTTATGCACGAGGACAGTTCTCGAGAGGAGGGTGAAAATGG
>JASFEQ010000374.1:0-4507 GCA_050124735.1 Desulfobacteraceae bacterium
GTTGATGAGGATCCCTCTATTCGGTTTTGCCATGAAGCGGGCAAGGTATGTGGCCATTGACAGGGAGGAGCCCAGGAAAGCGGTGAGGAGCATCAATGAGGCGGTCAGTAAAATAAAACAGGGTGCTTCCATGCTTATTTTCCCTGAGGGGACGCGAAGTGAGGATGGCAAGCTTCAGCCGTTTAAGACGGGTGGATTCCGTCTGGCCCTGAAGGCCGGTTGTGACGTGGTCCCTGTGGCCATAACCAACAGCCGCAACATTGTTCCAAAGGGAAGCCTAAGAATCAATAAAGGCACTATTGCCATGAACATAGGGACGCCCATTTCAGTCAAAGATTACTCCAAGAAAGATATGGACAAATTGATGGCTCAGGTGAGAGAAGCTATCCTGAGCCAGATGGGGGAGAGCCGTTGACCGCAACAAGGACAGAGAGTCTGGCCATATATCTTGCAGGGGTTTTAATTCTTATAGGTCTAATCTTTATGCCTGCAAAAAAGTGTCAGGGATACGTTATCCCTGCTGAGCAGCTCATCGCTTTTATGGCCAAGAATTTCTCCAAATTTCAGACATTGGTTATCATTCAATCCACCCAACAAAAAGATGAAAATGATGAAGTGGGGGAAGAGTCCTTTATGGAAAGAATATGGATGGAATCCCCTGACCGTTTACGCTCCCAGGTCACGGATCATCCTATGGGCCGGGTTAAGGAACCGGATATGAGCTATCGTCAGGTATTAATGGCCAACAGTGCTCAAAGACTGGTGCAGCTTTTGTCAGGAATGGGTGTCAATCTTCACTCCGTTGCCTTAACACGAATTGACGATGTCATTGCATACCGCATAGGAGATAAGGAGCCTGAACGGGCCAAGATCCTTGTTGAGAAGGATAGATTCCTTCCCCTTCTTCTCGTATATGGGTCGTCAAGGCTACCCGTTCTGGAGACGATTACGGTGCAGTTTAAAGATTACAAGAAGATGGACGAGGGATGGTATCCGTTTGAGATCATCTACTCTGACGGCAAAGCATTCAAAGAGATTTATACGATCCACACCCTGAAGGCCAACGTGCCCATCGATCCAGCGCTTTTCGTCATGCCAAAGAGAGAATTTGCACCGGATCAGGCCTCAGAGCCTGGGCAGGTTCCCGCAGAAGAGGAACGCCTCAGAGAGATTATTAAGAAATTTGAGGAAAAGTACGAATAACCCCTTCCCTCCGACCTAAAGGTTCACTCCCTTGACTAATCAACGCAGACCCTACCTCAGAGTAGCCGTTGCACTCCCCGTGAGGGAAACCTTCTTTTATGCCGTTCCCCATAGTCTTCTCTCCAGGGTTGAAATCGGCAGAAGGGTGTCCGTTCCTTTCAGAAATCGCAAGGTGATCGGTTACATTCTTGAGAAGGGGCATGGAGATCAGGAAGAAGGCCTTAAAAAGGTACTTGAAGTTTTGGATGAGGAGCCTTTGTTTCCAGAGGGCTTGGTCCCTTTTTTCGAGTGGATGAGTGAGTACTATCTCTATCCCATAGGCCGTTTTATTCAGTCGGCCCTGCCTGGTGGTCTAAATGCGCGGCCTTTTGAGACAGGCCAGATCACAGAAAAGGGCCTAAAGGCCCTGAAAAGACTCCCTGCCCATTCCGAAGAAGGACGTCTTTTGTTATGGACAAAAAAGAATCCGGGTAAAAGGCTTCCCTCTCCTCTAGAATTGGCCTATACCCTGCAAAAAAAGGGCTGGTTGCTCATTGAGAGCCGGACGGAAAAAAGGGGGGTGGGCCCTCTCATCAGGAAATTTGTGAAAGCCAAAAAAGGCCTAGATCTTCAATCCGTTCTTCAAGAAGGTGAGCGCTCCATCAAGGCCAAGAACGAGTCTGCGTTCCTGGAAGCCGTGTTCAACTCCGACGGTGTTTTGTTGAAAGAACTCTCTGCCAGGTTTAGCAATGGTGCCTATCTGGTAAATAAGTGGACAAGAAAGGGCGTCTTGGAGAAATACGGGGCCCCCGTGGTTCGAAACCTGGTTGGAGAAGTCATGTTCCCTTCCCCGGTCCCTCACCAACTCTATGATCAACAGAAAGCAGTTCTTGGGGAGATTCAGGATCGACTCACGACGAAAACCTTTTCCACCTATCTGCTTCACGGGATTACGGGCAGCGGCAAGACAGAGGTCTATTACGGGGCCATAGAAGAGGCAATCCGCCAGGGTCGGCAGGCCCTGCTGCTGGTGCCGGAAATCGCCTTGGCCGTCTATATGGAAGGCCTATTCCGGTCCCGTCTGGGAAACAGGGTTGCCATATATCATAGTGGTCTCAGTGCGGGCGAGAGATACGACCAGTGGGTACGGACAGTGAGAGGAGAGGTGCATTTGGTCATCGGGGCTCGCTCCGCTCTGTTCTCGCCCCTCCCAAATCTGGGGCTGATCATCGTGGATGAGGAGCATGATTTCTCTTACAAACAGGAGGAGGGCCCTCGATATCAGGCAAGAGATGCTGCGGTGGTCCGAGGAAAATTGCAGAAAGCCCTGGTCATACTCGGCTCAGGGACGCCATCGGTTCAGTCGTTTCATCACACGGCCACGGGCAGGTATCAGTTGCTTTCCATGCCAGAGCGCATTGAAAGGAGGCCTTTGCCGGACGTTCAAATCGTAGATATGAAGGCGATGTCCCAGGATGAGACAGGCAATGGGATTATCAGTTCAATCTTGATGGCAGCCATGGAAAAAAGCCTCAAAGACGGGAAACAGGTGATCCTGTTTTTGAATCGGCGCGGCTTTAATAGGTTCTATTTATGCCGTTCTTGTGGTCAGCCGATTCGATGCAGCAACTGTGATCTGGCACTTATCTATCACCTGAGGGAAAACCGTCTTGCCTGTCACTATTGCGGGTTTCATTCACAACCGGAAAATCGATGTTCCACTTGTGGACATGAGGGCATGAAGGCATACGGGTTTGGCACAGAAAGAGTTGAGCAAGAATTGAGGGAGGTCTTTCCTGATACGCGCATCGCTAGAATGGATAGGGACAGCACCCGTCGCAAGGGTCAAAGTTTCCTTATACTGAAGCGGTTTAGCGAACAGGAGATTGATATCATGGTGGGGACCCAGATGATCACAAAGGGCTATGATTTTCCTGAGGTGACCCTTGTAGGAGTTATTGCCGCTGATCTTTCCCTCGGCTTTCCCGATTTCAGGGCGGGTGAAAGAACATTTCAAATCCTCTCACAAGTGGCGGGGAGGGCAGGGCGTGGAGAGCAGAGAGGGAAGGTGATCGTTCAGACGTTTAACCCGGAGCACTATGCCATCGTTACCGCGAGAGATCATGATTACGCCTCATTCTTTCAAAGGGAGACGGAATTGCGAGAGCAATTAGGGTATCCCCCCTTTTCCTATTTGGCCTGTTTGAGGTTACAGGGCAACAATTCAGAGATAACCGCCAAAATGACACAACGGGTGGCAGGAGGGGCGAGAGGTGTTCTGGAGAGATGGCCAAAGAGGGGAAGAGAGATTCAGGTGTTGGGCCCTGTAGAAGCTCCGCTGGCAAAGTTGAGGGGCAAGTATCGATGGCAAATACTCATCAAGTGTAAGAAGGCAGAACTGCTGCACTATTTCCTGAAAGAAATTGACGCACTGACAAGAAAGGTGCTGAGAGGAAGTGGGGTGAGCCTTATCGTAGATGTGGATCCTTACCAGATGCTCTGATCAGGGCGGCCGATAGGTACCCCACAACTCGACCGTGGTCGCCGGTAACGTCGCCCGAGTTGGCATAGTTGAGTATTACTGCACGATTGGCGCCCAACGCCTGTGCCGCCAACATGACCGTAATAGTTGGCCCTCGGCCGCATGCCTCACACTTGCCTGAGGAGAGAGAGTCTGCCAACCCCTTGGGATCGAATTCCCGGACATGCTTGATGAATTTCAGATCCAATTCCCTTGCCCGTTCGTAACGATGAAAATGGGAGAGGTCCGTGCTGGCCAGAAGCAGAATCCCGTCCATATTTGTCATCACCCGGGCTAGGCTACTGGCTAAATGAGAACAGGTTTTGAGATCCTGATCGCCCATTAGAATGGGAACGATCTGGAAGTCTTTAAGTACGGTTTGGAGAAAGGGAAGCTGTATTTCCAGGGAATGCTCAGAAGCATGAGCCCGGGGTACCTCCTGAATAAAGTCGTCACCATTAAGTATTCTCTTGCCCAGATCGCGGTCCACAGGGACAATTCCTAAAGGGGTTTTGTAGCCTGATTGCATGTTGACTGAAGCACCCCGAAAACCCACCCGATGACTGGGGCCAATCATAATGACCCTTTTGAAGTCCCTATCTTGGAGGAGTTGATAAGCGTGGGCGGCAACCTGGCCGGAATACATGTATCCGGCATGGGGCACAATAATAGCCTTCAGTTTTCCTTCAAGTGATCCCGCCTTTACCTTCGATAAATAACCCTCTATCCTTTTGGTAAGGGCATCCTTGCTTCCAGGATACCATGAGCCCGCCAGGATCGCATTGCGGATATTTTCTTTTTCCT
>JASFEQ010000375.1:0-4474 GCA_050124735.1 Desulfobacteraceae bacterium
TTTCGGGCGCTCAGGACCAATATCCAGTTTAAGGATGCGGAGAAGAAGACGAAGGCCGTTGCTGTGACGAGTAGTTCCCCGCAAGAGGGCAAGACGCTGGTTGCTGTGAACCTGGCCATCGCCATGGCGCAGGCGAGGATGAAGGTGCTGTTGATTGGCTCTGATTTAAGGAAGCCGGCGGTTGATAAGGTGTTTGATCTGGAGATGACCCCTGGGTTGACGGACATTCTGATGGAGAACTATCAATGGCGTGATACGGTCAAGACGGTGATGGACATGGCCATGGGGGAGCTGACGCAGACCCAGATCATAAGGACCCCTGGTCTGGACAATCTCCACGTCATCACAAGTGGGGCCATACCGCCCAACCCTGCGGAGTTGATTGATTCCACGGCCTTGACGGACTTTATTGAAGAGGCAAGGGAAGAATATGACATGATTATCTTTGACTCCCCGCCCATTTTGTCCACGGCGGATGCGGCGATTTTGGGGGCCAAGTTGGATGGGGTGCTGCTGGTTTACCGGGTGGGTTCGGTGTCAAAGGGATTGCTGAAAAGGTCTGTGACGCAACTGCAACAGGTCAAGTCTAATATCATGGGGGTGATTCTCAATGGCATGAGGCCGGAGGTGAGTCCTGATTTTCAGGATTACAAGTATTACAGCTACTATTACTCATACGGAGAAGAAGGGAAGGATAAGAAGGGTCGTGATCGCAAAAAGGGCTTGGCATTTTTGGGGAGGAAAGGGAAGAAGGAGAGCAAGGATCAGAACACTTCCACAGAGGAAGAGGGGAGAGGGGCGCAGAAACAAGAGGCAAAGAAGGTCAGCGGCAGGAGATTGCTCCTGTTGTTTGTGGCCACAGCTATTCTTGCTGTGGGTGTTCTCTGGCACAATGGTCTCATAGATCCCTTTAAAGCCCTGGATTCCCTAAGGCCTGTCAAAAAAGAGGAGAAGAGGAAACAGGTTAGAACAGGGATTTCGAAGACACCTGTGGCAAGGAGACCTGAGAGGGTCGCCCCAACGGCGAAACCTGCGGTTTCCAAGAAAGAGGACCCGCTCGAGAAGAGAAATACTGTGATTGAATCTCCGGCTGCATCAAAGCCACTGCCAGACATCAAAGCGCCTGGGCCTGAGAAAAAAACTCCAGAACCAGCAAGTCCTTCCGAAAAAGCAGAGGGGGTCGGCGCCAGAGCGGAACCTACGGTAACCGCGGATAAAGCGCCAGAAAAAACGGCTTTGGTGAAAGAAAGTGTGTCCGAGAGGTCCGTCCCCAAAGAAGCAGCGTCTGTCTCCACAAAGGCGGAGAGTCCTCCACTGCCGAAAACACCTGAACTTACAACAATAGCCTCCATCTCAAAGTCTCCACCTCCATCGATAGGTATGGCACCTGCTAAGACAACCCCAGTTCTAGATAAGACCGTGTCATATCCCTACTCCTTATACCTGGGTTCCTTTCAAAATCAGGAGCGGGCAAAGAAAGCGGTTTCGTTTTATACGGAAAAAGGAGTATCGGCCTATTGGGTAAAGGTTTTGTTGAGTAAGGGGACGTGGTATCGAGTATATGTGGGTTATTTTGAGAATGGTGGAAAGGCTAAGAGATTCAGAGAGGAAAAGGGATTAAATGAGGCCACGGTTGAAGAGGTGCCATACGCCAACCTCATCGGTGTTTTCACATCATCGGAGGAACTTGAGGATAGGATTTTATACTTGAGGAATCTTGGCTATTCTTCTTATGCGGTAAAAGATCTAGGAGGGAAATTTCGACTCTATGTGGGCGCTTTTTACCCCGAACATAGGGCCAAAAGACAATACAATGACCTTAAATTCAGCGGTATCGAGAGCCAGGTTGTGAAACGATGAGGTTTTTCCTTGCCTAGCCTTCGCCTTTTCCTCCCAGCAATTTCCCTGTCAAACAGCCAATCCTAACCACTAATCTATATACTTCTCACAAAATCCACAATAACCGCATCTGGCGCAAAACTGAGTTCATAGCATGGAACCTTGCTTAGGATGCTATGGCAGAGATCCGTCGTATACGCCATTCCTTTACCATCCCATAGCGGTGGAAAGCAGCGCGTCAAAAGCATGGCAACGGCCTCAGCACCATTTTTCAGAACCGCCTCGTTTCCTTCTCCGCGGCGCAGGAAGAATATCTTCTGAATGGGGAGTCCACTCGGTGAGAGTTCCCGAAAATCGCCGTGCCAGGGCGTCCCATACATCCAGAACGCACCATCCTTCTCCCTCACGACGATCCTGTCATCGTTGAGGACTGTAGCCTTTCTATCAAACCAGAGTTTTGCCATTGTTGACTTGCCATCGCCCGAATTACCCAGGAAGAGGTAACCACTGCCTTCATCAGCAACACCACAGGCATGAAACAGGACTCCTTTGCCTAAGGAAAGGAGGAGGATCATCAAAATTTGGTTCAAGGGATGGCCTAACGGATCTGGGGGGAGGTGTTGCTCGAACGAAGTATGGGTAATATAGATGTCACCCGATTTGAGCCCTTGTTCTAAGACGGCAAAAATGGTTGGGGAGGATCCGGGCTGTAAGGCGTCATTCTGCAAGACATATCTTCCACTGCTCCGGTAAAAGGCCCAGGTGCTTCCTGAATCGAATATCTTTTCGATTCTATCCATTTTTGGGGGATGGCCGTAGTGCATCCGGAGCTTTATTACATCATTTACGTCTGCGACGAACCTATCATTGATAGGTTTATCGCCCAATTCAGAGAGGTTCTGCTTGAAGAGGAAAGATACGCCAATCCCCGCAATTCCTATAGAAAATTCTTTTTTTCCTTTCAAAGTTGACAAAGCAGGAACTTCCTCTCCGATGGTTGCTTTAATTCTCCATCGCTCTTTGGATATATCTCATTAAGAACGAGGTGATCACTGATGAAGAAAATCTGTTCGTCAAAACAAAAATCAAACTCCGTCTATGAACCTGCCGTTACGCAGTCTTTAAAGGTACAATGCTTGGTGATTGCTCCGGGGTTCCCAGCTGTTACCTTGCAACCCGCTAAAATGGCCTCGTCGACGACCAGCTTGACCTGATTGATTTGGGGCTTCTTATAGGCCTTTCGGCTTTTCTTTGACATTCTTGCCTCCTTCCTCAAGCTTTTGTTGTACTGAATGCCTGCGCCCGAAGGTGGGCGATCTGGCAGAGATAATCTACAGGCGATTCGGGATTGTTATGCTCCAGCCATGCCCAGCCCGGGCATTGACCACATAGGGCGATCAGATCACACTTCCCGCACGGGTAATCCCCCGTCGGCTTTAGCCTCAAAAACTCAGGCATCCATTCAAACCAACCTTCCTCGAAGGAACCATGGCGCAGGTCATATTCCTGAAACCGAGTCATTAGGCACGCGCTCATTTGACCATAGGGATCGATATGGAAGGCGGAGGCTCCTGCACCACAAACAAAGAGAGAATCAGACGGATGGGGTCCTATAAACTTTTCACAGAACTTTCGCCATTCTTTCACCCTTTTTTCATCTGCCAAATCAAGGTCTATGACCTCCTCGGGGGATAGCCTGAGATTGCAGGGCTCTTTGGAACCGTCCAACCGGGAGTTGAGTACAGGATCAAAACGGAACTTCACGCCCAATTCCTCGGCATATTCTTTTATCTGAAAGACCTCATCATGATTCAAGGTCATGGCCATGGTCTTCAATTCTAGAGGAACTTTTCTCTCCAATAGGAGGTCAATGGCTCTTTTGCAACGTTCAAAAGAGCCTGGCATTCTGGTTACGTCTTCATAGGTTTCTTTCGTCGCCCCATAAAGCGTGATCTCTACCGTGTGAGGTGGCCATTCCATCAAGTGATCCGCCATCTCGGGAGTCATGAGCGTGCCGTTTGTGAACAGGCTGATGAGGAAGCCTTTTTTCTTGGCATACGTATATATTTCAACGAAGTCTTTACGCAGGAGGGGCTCCCCACCCGTAATCAAAAGCCACAGGCAACCCGCCTCCGCGATCTGGTCAAAGATACGGAGTATCTCTTCAGTTTTCAGCTCCTTATTTATGGCATCCTGATTATTGGCGGGCAAGTTACAATAGCAATGGGCGCAGCGGAGGTTGCAACGAAAGGTAAGTTCAATGGTCCCATTGACTGGAATCCTCTTTTCTGAAACCTGCCTGTTTAGTCGCTCACCAAATTCCACATAACTGATGTTGGGTATATGGGGACATTCCATAACTAACCTTGATACTTGGCTGTTTGTAAATTCTGTGCCAAGTTTTTCAATACTAAATGACTCCTAAAATTTAAAGCGTGACACTGGATACTGGTCTCTGCCTGCCCGCCATCAGCTGCGCCTCAGGCGCTGGCAGGCGGGGATACTGGATAGAACTAGGAATTGTTTTCCTGATTTATCTGGCATCGAGTATCGAGTATCCAGCATCTGTTCGCCTCCCCGGCTTGTACTGGTCCGGGACGGGCAAGCAATATGTTATTTACTCCACTAAATCCTC
>JASFEQ010000376.1:0-4473 GCA_050124735.1 Desulfobacteraceae bacterium
AAAGGTGGAAGGCGACGAGCTTCTACTGGAGACCGCAAGGGGGAAAGCCAAGAGAACACAGAGGATTAAACTATCCGCTCCCCCTATGATGGGGTCGTGTGTGGGCTATTTTTTGAAGTCCAGAGAGATCAGAGTAGGGGAGGAATTCAAGGTGCCCATCTTCGACCCTTCCACCACGGCGCAGAAGGAGGTGGTCTTCAAAGTGGTGGCACATGAACCCATCACCATTAACAAGATCACGTACAATGCCTACCGTTTGGAAACCGAAATGTGGGGTAAGATGCTTACTTCCTGGGTAGATGAGAGCGGTACCACCCTGAAAGAGACGGGGTTCATGGGATTTACTATTGTCAAGTCCAGTGCGGCCGCCGCACCCCTGGATATGGATGAGCAAGGGGAAGTAGATTTTTATGACGCGGCCTCCATTAGCGTGGAAAAAAGGTTGCCTGAGCCCTCCCGGGTGAATTATCTGAAACTCCAGGTCGATGGCCTCAACAGCGCTTCCCTGGACCCAGACGTGTTGGGTGGGGAGCGGCAGCGCTTTCATGAAGGCACCCTGGAGATATCCAGAGAGTCATTACCTTCTCGCGCCCCTTATAAAATTCCATACACTGGCCGGAACAATGGGATGAAGCCTTTCCTGAAATCGGAATTCAATATTGAAAGCGATGAAAAGGAGATCATAGAAAAAGCCAGGGCAATCTCCGCAGGCGAGAAAAACCCTCTGAAGGTAAGCAAAAGGCTCTTTACCTGGGTTTATGAGCACTTGGAGAAGAGGCCTGTGGTGAGTGTGCCTAGTGCTTTGGAGGTTTTGAAAACAGGGGTAGGGGACTGCAATGAGCACGCCACGCTGCTGACAGCCCTGCTTAGGGCCTCAGGGATCCCGGCCCGGCTTAGCATTGGACTGGTCTACACCCGGGGAAAATTCTTCTACCATGCCTGGACTGAGGCCTATGTGGGCAAATGGGTCTCCATGGATGCCACGCTGAATCAAATGCCCGTCGATGCCACGCATATTAAGCTGGTGGAAGGGAACCTAGAAAGGCAGGTGGAAATCGCAGGCTTGATAGGCAAACTAAAATTGAAGGTATTGGATTATCGATATGATTAAGTTGAACAATTTAACCAAAGTGTACAGGGGATTCAGGGCCGTTGATAACCTCAACCTGGAAATCAAAAAGGGAGTCATATTCGGATTCCTGGGCCCAAACGGTGCAGGCAAAACCACCACGATCAAGATGATGGCCGGTGTTTTGAAACCCACAAAGGGACAAGTCCTCATCGATGGCATAGATATAGCCCATGATCCATCCGAGGCAAAGCGGCGCATCGGCTTTGTTCCTGATCAGCCTTTTGTCTATGAAAAACTGACTGGCCGGGAATTCCTCCAGTTTGTAGCCGGGCTCTATGGCCTAAATCACTCCCAAGCCCTTAATGGGAACATGACACGGTTGCTTGAGCTTTTTGAATTGAGTCATTGGAGTGATGAACTCATAGAGAGTTTCTCTCATGGCATGAAGCAAAGGTTGATTATGTGTTCTGCGTTGCTTCATGAGCCCAAGGTCATCGTCGTTGACGAACCCATGGTGGGCCTTGACCCCAAGGCCGCAAGACTTGTGAAAGACATATTCAGAAACCAGGCACAAAAGGGCAGAACCATCTTTATGTCCACCCACTCCCTGGAAATAGCCCAGCAAGTCTGCCAGGAGATCGCCATCATACAGGCGGGAAAAATTATCGCTACTGGAACAGCGGAGGACTTAAAGAGGCAGGCGGGCGTGGATGGCAGTCTTGAGAACATCTTTTTGAAACTCACAGAGGGTGGGACGGTCGCCCATGAGAAATCTCTATCTTCTTCTTAGCCCAAGACTTCTTGGCTTTAGAAACGGCCTCACCAGATCCGCTTCTCGAGCACGTAAGAAGGCTCTTATCATGGCCCTTGTTGGGCTCAGTTTCTGGACGGGGATGTTTGTCCTCTCTTGCCGCGTACTCATCTATTTCCAGTCTGTTGAGGTAATAGGGGATCTGCTGGCACACCACCTTCTTTCAATGGTCCTGCTCACTTTCTTCTCACTGTTGATCTTCAGTCACATCATAACAGCCCTTTCAAACCTCTATCTCTCCAATGACCTGCAACTCTGCCACTCCATGCCGACACATCTTGAAGAGCTCTTTCTTAGCCGGTCCGTGTACACCCTTGTTGACAGCTCCTGGATGGTCGTCATTTTTGGTCTCCCCGTGATGATGGCTTACGCCTACGTCTATCGCCCTGGGCCAGGCTATTATTTCGCCGTGTTACACATGGGATTGGCTGTAGCCATTATCGCGGCGGGCATCGGTATTCTCTTCACCATGATCATCGTTCACATTTTCCCTGCAAGGCGGACAAGGGACATCGTTATGCTCCTGATCATTTTAATGATTGCCGGCCTGTATTTGATGTTCCGATTTCTGAGACCCGAAAGATTGGTAGACCCGGACGCCTTTTTCAGTATCATGCAGTATTTGGGCGCCTTAAAGGCACCAGATTCCCCTTACCTGCCCACCCACTGGGTCGCGGAGACCTTGTGGGACTATCTGAGCGGGTCTGGCAGCAAAAATCATTTTTTTGGGACCCTGTTTGTCTGGTCCACAGCGACCTTCCTTGTCGTCATTAACATATGGGTCGCTGAAGCCATCTATTTTGAGGGCTTCTCCAAATCACAAGAAGCCAAGAAAAGAAGAAGAGGTGGGAACACCTTCTTAGATTTGCTCATGAAATTATTTACAAAGCCGATGGGGCGTGATCTGGGCTCTGTTATGAACAAAGATATCCGCACATTCTTTCGGGATAATACCCAGTGGTCTCAACTGCTTTTACTTGGCGCCCTGGTCGTTGTGTATCTCTATAACTTCAGTGTCTTACCCCTGGATCGGAGTCCCATTCGCATAGAGTTCCTTCAGAATGAAATCGCTTTTCTGAATATGGGCCTTGCAGGTTTCGTGCTTTCTGCTGTCTCAGTGCGCTTCATTTTTCCCGCCGTCAGTTCTGAAGGAGGGGCCTTCTGGATTATACGATCCTCCCCCCTTCCCATCAAACGATTCCTCTGGGGGAAATATGCCTTTTACATACTACCCATGATCATCTTGGGTGAGGTACTCATTATAATTACCAACTATCTCCTCAATGTGACTCCTTTTATGATGATCCTATCCTCAGTGACCATGCTTCTGGCCATTTTCGGTATTGTGGCCCTTGGGATTGGGTTTGGGGCCCTCTACCCCAATTTCAAATTTGAGAATATCGCCCAGGTGGCCACGGGCTTTGGGGGCGTCATGTACATGATTGTGAGTGTCATATTCATAGCCTTCATTATCGTTCTGGAAGCAGGACCTGTCTATGTCATATTCATGGCCAACGCGAAGGGCGTGAGCCTCACCGGGCTTCAGTGGCTCTTTATCATCCCTTCTTTCGCAGCCGTCTTGATTATTGGTATATTGACGGTTTACAAACCCATGAAGATGGGCTTAGAAGCACTCGGTCAATACGAATAGGGCCGGCTACCGTGACGGCTTAACAGGGTAGGGTGGTATTTTACATACCACCGGTTACATAGCGCCAGGCAAATCGGATCTGGCTTACATCCGGCATCATGTCTCACTTTGAATATATCGGAAATCTGCACATTCACTCCCTTTACTCTGATGGCGGCGGCAATATCTCGCAGATAGCCCGTTCAGCCGCAGATGCTGATCTGGATTTTCTCTGCCTCAATGACCATGATTACCTGACCGATTCCCTGCATCTGGAAGAGGAGGGCTTCTATGGAGATGTCCTGGTGCTCACCGGCCTTGAAATAGGGGGTCGCTATCACCATTATCTGGCTTATGATTTGAAAAAGATGGTCAAGAGCCACGGCCTGGGTCCCCAGGAGGTCATTGATCGGGTTAGTGAGCAGGATGGATTCGGTTTTCTGGCCCACCCTTTTGAGAAGGGTATGCCCTTTAGCGAAAAGTCAGTGGCATATACCTGGAACGATCTGTCGGTTGAGGGATATACGGGCATTTGTATATGGAATTACACCTCCCGCTGGAAAGAACGGGTCAGGTCCGCCCTTCATGGTCTGTTCTTGCTCACCTTTAAGAGCCTGAGCCTCAAACCTCCTAGCCAGAAGACGCTGGCTTTCTGGGATGATGCTTGTCACCACAGGAGGGTGGTGGCGGTTGGAGGATCAGACGCTCATGGGTCTGCCTTTAGATACGCCTTGATCAACTTCAAACCCCTCTCATATGACCATCTACTGAGGACGATCAGCATCCATATACTTCTGAACAATAAGATGTCAAAGGACTTTAAACAGGCCAAGCAGGAAGTCTATGGGGCCATGCGAGAGGGCCGATTATTCATTGCCCATGAGAAAATCTGCTCTGCCAAGGGCTTCCGTTTCTCTTTCCATTCCGATGCAGGATCACGCCTGGTTATGGGAGAGGAAG
>JASFEQ010000377.1:0-4465 GCA_050124735.1 Desulfobacteraceae bacterium
GGAAAAAGGTCTGGTTGACAGATAATTTCCCTGGTTCTTGGCTTTCCTTGAACGTCCCTTCCAACGTCCTTCCACAGGCTTTTTGTGCCCAATCCCTTCAAATGCCCGAGCTTTTTATCTTTAATGTAGGACGAAAAGAATCCTGGTTCAAAGGAACAGGTTTTGCAAACTAAAATAAATTATTATATTTGATTAACTTTTTAAAAATATATTTGACAAATTATATTTATTTATATATAATTGATTACAATTTTACCTTAACTAAGGTGTTGAGGAAAAAATGAGGTCGCAGGGGCGAACGGAGGAATAACCCATGCAAGGACATGTTACGCTCAAGAGAATAGATAAAACATGTTCTGAACCAAAGAAACGTGTGGACCAATACTATAGTGTGGAATTTGCCATTGAAGGGCTGGAGTCAGCATATCAGTTCAAGATCTGGAACAAGACCTCTACACGTATGTCCATTCTCGTAAAGGAAAACTCAGAGGTTCTGCCTCAGCTCAAAGTGGGAGACACCTTGAACATGCGATACTATTCCGACAACCTAATCCATCCCTCCGAGTGTCTGGAGACGGCGATACGACGGATCATCAGGAACGATCAAGGACGCCTAAAAGGTCACTATATAGTGGGTTTGGAGCTTTTACAAAACTAAAGAGAGCCCCTGTTTTCCTGCCTGCTTGCTTTTACGAGCCGAGCTTCACCTCAAACCGACGAGTTGATGAAATCAATATCTCCTGGCTTGTTTGTCCCGCGCCGGTACGGGGCGGGGACCCTAACAGATGCTAGATACTGGATGCTAGATGCTAGATAAATTAAAAGAGAATTCCTTTTTTATCCAGTATCAAGGGACCAGCATCTAGGATCACGTGTTAACTTATATGAATCACTTAGTATTCCAGTAGCCCTGGCCCAGACCTGGCAAACTGGCGGTCGGATTTAAAGGATGTCGTGCTCTCCGAGGCGTAGGCCAGGGCAGGCTTGATACAAATTCTAAGGGCTTCGTTTATCAAGACGGCTAGAGCTCCTCAGGCGAAAACGAAATCACCTCATCAATCTTACCTGCATTGAAAAATACCATGGCAAGTCTATCCAATCCAAAGGCAATGCCCACTGAATTGGGCATATGAGCGAGGGCCTCGAGGAACCTTTCTGGAAGGGGATATACGGTTTTACCCAGTCGCTTTCGTTCAAATCGATCCCTTTCAAATCTGGCTTCTTGTTCACTCACATCAGTCAACTCCCAAAAGGCATTGGCCAGCTCCAACCCGCCCACATAGATCTCAAATCGTTCTGCCAATCCCGGATCATTCTCCTTTAATCGGGCCAAGGCAGCATATTCTGCAGGATAGTCATACAGGAAGGTGGGTTTGGGTGTTCCCAGGTGGGGTTCAATCTCCCGCACCATGACCTCATCAAATCGCTTCAACGCCAGCGTCCTCTCCATGGGCATCGAGGCGTAGCGCTCATAGGCCTCCTTCACTGACATCCTCTCCCAAGGCCTCCTCAGATCAATATCTTGTCCTTGGAAATGGATTTTCACCCCTAATCCCAGATCTTGAGAAACAGAAAGGACCATCTCCTCACACTCATCCATTAGCTCCATATAATCAGCACCTGATCGGTACCACTCAAGGAGAGTGAATTCAACAAGATGATGTTTCCCTCTTTCTCCATCCCGGAAACATTTGCATATCTGAAATATTTTGCTGTACCCAGCGGAGACCAATCGTTTCATGCAGAGTTCTGGGGACGTGTGTAGAAATGCGCTACCGGCTCTGATGGCGTCGATGTGGACTTCGGGGGCAGGCGCGGGAATCAGGTGAGGCGTTTCCACTTCCAGGTAGTCATTTTCAATGAAGAAGTGCCTTATGGCCTGGATGAGTCTTGCCCGCAGCCAGAGATGTGATCTCTTGGCGGCTAATCTCTCTCGTTCCGCTTCAGCGGAACTATTCTTTGACCCGGGTGACATACTCCCCGGTTCGTGTGTCTACGGTTATTTTTGTGCCTTCATCAATAAAGGGGGGCACCCGCAATTCATAACCCGTTTCCAAGGTGACCGGTTTGCTATCACCGGAAACGGAGTCACCTTTGGCCCAGGGGTCTGCTCTTGTGACCCTGAGATCCACAAAATTGGGTAAGGTGATCCCTATGGGCCTATCCTCAAAAAGCAGTATATCCGCTTCCAGGTTGTCTGTAAGATAGTTCTTTGCCTCTCCCACCTGCTCATTGGTAAGCATGGATTGCTCATAGTTTTCCACGTCCATGAAATAGAATTCATTTTCCTGGTTATAAAGATATTGCATTCTGCGTTCTTGCAGATCGGCCGGCTCGAATGTGTCAACAGATCGAAAGGTACGGTCAATAATCACGCCGTTGATCATGTTCCGCAGCTTGCAGCGGTAAAGGGCCTGACCCTTGCCTGGTTTGGAGAACTGAAATTCGATGATGACATATGGCTCATTATCGATCTGAATCTTGAGACCCCTTCTCAAATCACTTGCATTGTACATGTGATATTCCCTCTTAAAAGTGAGCTAAAGTAAACAAACAAGCCGGGCATCGAGAAACCAGCTTTGCCTAAGCCATATTGGAGCTCATGGGATGAGGCCACGGGCTTTTTCGAAAGGCCGTATCTGGAAAAGAATACCACCGGACTTCACCGCCCCCTCACACAACAGATGCGGCCTTGAGAAGAGGGCCATGGCCTCAGACTGCTAGAAAACAATTCCTTCCAATTTCACCCGGTCTCGCACTTGTCCAGTCACGCCATGAATGCACTAACGGGAGAACCTTATAATTGATTTACGCATGTCAGTCAACCCTTCGGCTACCCCGTGCTCCCGCACGGGGCATGCTCAGGATTGACCCTGAGCCGTTCGACAGGCTCACGGCCCCGAGGGAAATCGAGGGGCGGCTCTTTCTACCTCGCTATCCCGACCGGGGGTTGAGAGCCGTCGAAGGGTCAAAAGAAATTTTTCATTGTTTTCCATCTCTTGCCTTTAGTTCAAGAGACATTGTTACAATTCAACAATGCTGTCATTCCGGGCGAGACCCGGAATCCAGGGAAGTGGAGAAATATCAATTCCCCTGGATCCCGGCTCGCATCCCGCTCCGCGTGACTTGGCCGGGATGACGAATTATGACATAGACACGAACGGACATGGAACGGGGGTGGCTATGGAAAAAATCATTGGGCATCCTAAAAACATTGAATTGTTTCTCGTTTTTTGAATATAACCTTCAAAAAACACACAGAGCAGAGTACCTGCCAATTGGTTGTGTAATCAGGCCTTATGTGATGAAGGGTCATTGCGACCCCCGCGGAAGCGGGGGGAGGCAATCTCACTGTTCTTTATACCGGCGATCTCAATGTCTTCGGCAGAGATTGCCACGTCGCCTTTGGTCTGCCCCCATCCCACTGAGCGGGACGAAGCAGGTGGGTCGTCCCGTTGAAGCCGGGGCTCAGGCGAGGCGGACGGGCTCCTCGCAATGACTGCGTGAAAACTGATTTTTACAAAGAAAACCAGCTTCTTCAAATGGTGAGGATAGAGGAGATTTCATAATGGAAGAGCTAAAGAAAAAGGCGGGTGAGGAGGCAGCGAAGGGGATTAAGAGTGGCCAGCGAATCGGGTTGGGCACCGGATCCACTGTTCGATACTTTCTTGAGGCATTGGGGAAGCGATTGTCCAGCGGTGAACTCTCCCACATCGTTGGGGTTCCCACCTCAAAGAATACGGAAGAGCTTGCCCGTATCTTGAATATTCCACTCACCACCCTGGAGACGGAGCCTTGTCTTGACCTTTGTGTGGATGGTGCAGACGAAGTGGATCCTCAGTTGAACCTTATAAAGGGGCTTGGAGGTGCACTCCTGAGAGAAAAAATCGTCGCCATGGCAAGTCAACGCTTTATTGTGATCATAGACAACGCCAAGCTCGTACAGCGATTGGGAGACCGGTGCCCCGTCCCCGTGGAGGTGCTACCCTTTGGCTGGAAAGCGACGGCTGAAAAGATCAAGACACTGGGTGGAAGGCCCGCAGTGCGAACGGATGACGGCTCACCCTATATAACTGACCAGGAGAATCACATCTTGGACTGTCACTTCGGACCGATTGAAGATGCTGAGCGTCTGGCGCAACAGCTTGATGCCATTCCCGGCGTGTTGGGCCACGGGCTATTCCTGAACGTTGCAAAAGAGGCTATCGTGGGCACGCCCGCAGGGGTCGATATCCTGATGCTTTAGGTTCTCAGAAAGCCACGAAGACATTTTGATCTTTAGAGGATAGGCAGTTATGAGTACAATCGCCCGTATTGAGTTATTTCATGTGGCCATCCCCTTGCCTGCGCCTTTTTATCCCAGTTGGATACCAGGCTTTCCACAGACTGAAAACCGATTCACCCTGATCAAAGTGATCACTGACGATGGGGTTGTGGGATATAGCGCTGGCCCTGCCATGGGTAG
>JASFEQ010000378.1:0-4463 GCA_050124735.1 Desulfobacteraceae bacterium
AACCGCTCTGCGCGTTCCGATACAGGGTCCGTGGCCCCTGTGAGTTTGACGAGGAAGGCAGCGTTCAGGGCCTGGACAACACCCGCTTCGTCATCAGGATCTTTGTCAAATATCCCGCTGTCATCGAGTATGGAGAAGGTGTATTCTCCCTTTCTTGGCTGAATCAGGGTGGAGATAATGGATTGGAATTGTTCAATCATTGCTCGTCTTCACAGAAAGCGCGTGTCTACAGCCCTAGATTAATATGTCCTCTCCCCAACCTAAATTGATGAGCTGGATGCGCTCGGGGCGGCTGTTGCCGAGCCGGAACTGTGTATCCGCTGCTGCAATATGGCGAGGCGGCGGACTGATCGGTTTTTCTTCCCCAAAAAAGGTATTTCGCTTCGCCTGAATAATCCGGGCGCCCGTGGCATCCGCAGCCACAGGATCGGTGCTCACAATCAATCCACAGTAAGGCCAAGTGTATTGGGAGCTAAAATGATGGGGTCCGATGCCATGAAATAGAGGTGTCAGCATCACCAAGACGTTGAGGCGGGTTTTGCCTTTCACGTTGGGTAGTTGCCAGATGGCACCGAGTTTTTCGCAAGCATTACCATGATACTTGAAGGGCCAGGAGACGAACATGATGTAGTTTTTCAGAAGGGTCCCAAGGCCGGACCAGTGGTGGGTTCTCATTGGGCGCGTATTGATTAGGGCCGTGGCGCGCTCAAAAACAGGATTCCCCAGCACGCCTCTATCGTCGGCGTCAACATTTTCTGCATTGACGCCCGCATCCATGAGGCGCGTTTGGATAGCTTCCTCCAGGGCCTTGGGCGTGGGGAGATAGTGCCAGACGTTACTCTTGATACCCACCACATCGCTGGGCTTTACCAACTGTTTCCATGCGGATTCAGGGTCTGGGTCCTCAAGCAGGCTCGTTACTGCTTGGTCTAGCATTTCCTGCAAAACATGGAATCGAGGCTGTCCTTGCCTGTCCAGGACGTTCTTATTTCGCACCAGCACCACCCGACTTTTTTCTGGTGTTTTAGCAGAGGATTTTCCCAGCAGGGGTAATCCCATGAGGCTTCCCATGGCCACACAGGAGCTGGCTCGCATAAAATCACGCCTGGTAATGACGTTTTTCTTTTTCGGCATGTGTTCTAACCCCTTTCCAGGGATCAACAAAAATTCTAAGAAAGAGTTATTAGCCACAGACCCGCCGTCGCCAAGGCTATGGCGGGGCAAGCCCACGCAGACAAGAAGGATTGCTTGCAGCTATACGGCTCTCCATATCTCCCAATGTGGTAACATTGGGAGCCCTGATTTACGGGGCGCTCAAGCTATCCTTTACTTGGGGTACAAGCAAATCCTGTTGATCCTGTAAATCCTGTCTAAATAATTTCTCCGCAGCTCTGTGAGAAATAAAGATAGCAACGAAGATCAATCCAGATTTGTTACTTGTTTCATGAGGCTTTCAGCAAGCCCTTGGCTGTCGGCTTCGAGAATGATGACCAGCAATTTCCCCCTCAGGGCCGCAGCAGACCACTTGCTGTTTTCTAGCAAGACGGGGCCTTTGGAGCTTGCTTCGGGGAGATAGGTCTTGAGAAATCTCCTGTGTGCTTTTTCTGATTCTCCTCTTTTGGGATACTGTACCAGAAGTAACCGCGCGTTCTCTTCTCCCCGCTTGTATTCTGCAAGTGTCGCCTTGGTGTCGGGTCCCAGGTTCAGGATATTTTCGTCTGCAAGATAGAAGTGGTAGTTCAGCACAATATAGTGATGTAGGAACCTAATAGTCCTGGGCTGGAGACCCTTTTGGGGAAGGAGCGAAAGGATTCGTGGCTTCGGACCCCCTTGAGGAATGCGTGAGGCCACCTCTTTGGCGAGCACTCTCACTGCTCTTTTAGCGGCCGCTGATTCTTCCTCCATATAGATGGAGACAAAAAATCGATCTTTCCAGAAACTCAGCCAACCTGATCGGTACAGGCCCCCCTGTCCCACGTCGACGGGTTCTCCGTCTTGATCATGGGTAAAAACGCCAAAGGCATCCTCCGAGGATTGCATGTCAAAGATGTCAAGCACAATGGGAGGACCTTTAGGGGTGGAATAGCGGCGGGAGAGACACTTGCGCATATTGTAGGCCCTGTAAACTTCACCCGCACCGTTGATGTAATCGAAAATGGTTTCATCATCGAAAAAGCGGTCATTCGGCTCCGCACTCCAGCCTTGTATCTGCTTGGGAAGGGCAGCGTGTAGGGTCTGGATGGAATATGCGTAGGATTGTTGCATCATCATAAGGGAAAAACCCCCTATCAATAAGGCCATAAGGAAGAACGAGTGCAATATCTTCTTATACATGGTGAGCTCTCAGCGCATATACTATTAAAAGGTGCGACCCCGTGGCCTAACGCCAAATGATCTGAGGTTCATTTCGGAGCGGAAGTCTTTGATATTTGAATTTGGGGTAACCGACCATCATGGCGCCAAAGCTCACGTGCTCTTCGGGCAGATCCAGGGCCTCTTGCATGGGCGGCCAGAAATTGGATGCCCCATTAAAGTATCCGGCCCAGCAGGCGCCTAAGCCAAAAGAGGGTGCAGCCAGTTCAAGATAGGCAAGGGCGATGGTGCAGGCCTGGGGCGCGGTACGCTCCTCTTTGGGCGCGTGAGCAACGATGACGTGGGGCGCTCCGCGACAAATTCTTTCGACTCCCGACTCCCAGGCAGCCACGACGCGGTCCATGTGGAGTGCCTTGGCGAGGGGCTCCCCTTTTTCCAGCAAATGACGCATCCAATCGATGACGATTCCAGCCAGCCGCCGGACTTCTTGGCTCTCGTAAATGACTGACCACCTGACGGGTTGAAGATTGTGACCGGATGGGGCAAACCGGGCAATGTGGATGAGTTTGGTAAGAATCTCGCGCGCAACAGGCTCCTCCTTGTAAGTTCGAATGGATCTGCGGGAGCGCAGGAAGTGTTCCACCTGTTCAGGGTTGAGGAGCCAATCCATTCTGACAGGTGGACACTGCTCGGGGGTCATGCTTCTGTGGGACATGGCTCCGTGTGGACAGATGGCCACACAATGGCCACAGTGGATACAGAGCTCATCCGCATCTTTAGTGGGAATGGGGACAGATTTATTGTCCTTTATTTCAATGATTCCTGTGGGGCACTCTGCAACACACAGACCGTCCTGCTTGCATTTCTCCTGATCTGCAACAAATAGATTCTTCATGGGTTCCTCCTGGTATGATTGAGCACTGAGACAGTTCCAATTCCTGGATGGGTTGCAACTGGATAAGTCCCTTACATATGCATTGAGAATAGGGGAGGGGGGGGTTTGTGTCAAGGGTGGGAAGATTGGGAGAGTATGAAACATAGAGCACAGCGCGATTTGTTCCGGACATTTAAATATTGTCAAATTAATACCAAACTAGTATAGTTTTCATCTCTCTCTTTTTACTCCCCCATTTTCAGGGGGAGAATTTTTGTAAACCGATACTTAGATGAAGGCAAAGATATGAAAAAGATTTCTAGAAGAAAGTTCGTAAAAAAGGCAGCCATTCTGGGCGCTGGAATCACAGCATTTCCAATGGTATGGGTTCCCAAAGCCCGTACGGCCTGGGCCAGGGGAACCGTGGTTCACCCGAATGTGGATAATCTTCGTGTCGTCGGCATTACGGACACCAACATGACGAGAACCAGTAGAGAATTCTACTCCTGGTCCCGACAAGATGAGCTTGTTATTGGAGATGTGGTCCGGCAAAATATGGACAAGCTCGCGTGCGCTCTTGTGCAGACGAGGAATCCGGAAGAGGCGTGGCAGACCATTTTTGTCAAACCTCCCCGTAAGTTATGGTCTGATACGGTGGTAGCGATAAAGACGAACAATATTTCCCAGCAACACACGCGCAGCGCCGTTATGGCAAAAATATGTCATACCCTGACCAGTCTGCTTGGGGTAACGCCTTCCAACATCCATATCTACGATGCGACCCATGGCGGTGCCATGAGCAGACACACACCTTTTGCTGGCCTCCCGAAAGGTGTCAAGATAGAGGATACCTGGGGCGGTATTGATACGCTCACATCCGTACCGGAACCGTGGAAGGGTGGAGATGAAAAATCCAGGTGTCTGGGGTACCTTGTGGACGGGTCGGTGGACATCCTCATAAACATCGCCATGTGTAAGGGGCATAGCAGCAGGTTTGGCGGATTTACCATGACCATGAAAAATCACCTCGGCACCTTCTCTCCAGGGCCCGCGCATGAAGGAGGAAGTCAGGATTACCTCCTGGCCATTAATAAGACAACCGAGATTCTAGGCCCCATGGAAAAACGAACAGGCAAGGTCCTCTATCCCCGTCAGCAACTCTGCCTCATAGATGGGCTCTGGGCGAGCAAAAAGGGTCCTGGAGGTGCTCCGAGCCATCAGGTAAATTTTCTCGCCATGGGCGTGCTCTCACCAGTCGTTGATTATCAGGTGGCGA
>JASFEQ010000379.1:0-4460 GCA_050124735.1 Desulfobacteraceae bacterium
CATATAAACGGCGATCAAGAGACAGATGGCAATAATGATTTGGTTATATTCAGACATGTTTACTTCACCCCGTAATTAATCATTCCCTGCCGGATTGACCCGTGCGGGAATTGCATTCCTTGTATAGCACTTTTCATGAAAAAACCCTATCCTATAACACATTTTCTCTTGAACCTGCGTTTCCACCAGACTATACTCCCGAAACAATTGGACTAAACCTGGATATCTGGTTTTTTGAGGTCAACATCTGCGATCCGGTTGATTCTGAAGTCAAAGTGCATTAGATTTGCCTTAGAAACGAACGTATCTACACTTTTTGCGGAAATTTCCATAATCCCTAAATTCACAATTCCTCAATCATTTAAACGGAGGTGAAAAAATGATTCCTGCCAAAATTCCTGACATTAAGAAAATACTTTATGCCACAGACCTTTCCGAGAATGCCCGTTACGCCTTTGGGTATGCCATGAGCCTTGCCAATCGATACGGGGCGGGAATCACGATCTTGCACGTCCTGGAATCTTCCCCCAGCTCCGAAAGCCTGGTGACAAACGTCATTGGGGAGAAAAAGTGGAATGAGCTCAGGAAAGCCAACGAGGAGGAAATTGTCAAAACGATAAAGGAACGCCTACAGAATTTCTGTGACGAGGTGAGCCGAGATCTCCCCGAGTGCCCCTTTATCACGGACCAAAGCGTGGTGAAAATTGGGAATCCAGCGGATGAGATTATGGATCTTATTGAGACTGGTGATTACGACCTGGTCGTCATGGGGGCCCATGGCCGGGGAACCATCGGAAGCGCTATGATGGGTAGCATCTCAAGGCGGGTCGTTAGACGCTCTAAAAAGCCCGTTTTGGTGATTCGCCTGCCCAAATAAAAGCATCAGTTTACACTCAATTGATGCGAAGCCCCCGTCCACCCCCTTGAGGGAATGGGCGGGGGTTTTTATTTCACGAGGGTATTGGCAAGCCACAGGATAGACTGGGGCCATATGATGCAAACGATGAGGCCCAACTCCATAAGGCGCCAGAACGGGAAAGCCCCCCAGTAGATATCGGATGTGGTGACCTCTGGGGGCGCGACTCCCTTCAGATAGAACAGGGCATATCCAAAGGGCGGCGTCAAAAAGGAGTCCTGGAGCATCACGGCTATCGTGACCACAAACCAGACCTTGTCAAACCCCAGATCTTGGGCAATGGGAAGGAACAGCGGAAAGGTGATCATGATGATGCCGATCCAGTCGATGAACATGCCCAGGAAGAAGAGGATGATCATCATCACGATGAAGGTGCCCCATTTTCCAAGTCCCAACCCAAAGATGAACTCTTTCACCACGTCGCCGCCGCCTGAGCCCATAAAGACCCCGGAAAAACAGGCAGCACCCACGAGAATGACAATCACCATGGACGTGGTCTTTGCGGTGTTGATCACCGCCTGCGTAAGGCCTTTCCAGGTAAACCTACCATAGGCCAAAGTCATCCCAAAGGCGAGGACGGCACCGACGCCTGCCGCTTCTGTGGGTGTGGCTATGCCTGCAAAGATGGACCCGAGCACACCCAATATAAGGATCGTGGGGGGGACCATTGATTTCAGGACCTTCAGGGCCAATTTCTTCCCGGGCATGGCCGCCCTTTCTTCAGCTGAAAGGGCTGGGCCATCCTCAGGCTTAAGCAGACATCTGAACAAAATATAGGATATATAGAGGCCTGATAGGATGAGGCCAGGGATAATAGCCCCCGCAAAAAGCTTGCCCACGGAAATGGCTGCCTGATCGGCCATAACAACGAGCATGATACTCGGTGGAATGAGAATGCCGAGCGTACCCCCTGCGCAAACGGAACCAGAGGCAAGCCTCTTACTGTATCCGTATTTTAAGAACACGGGCATAGAGAGGAGGCCCATGGTCACAACCGATGCCCCGATGATCCCTGTGCACGCCCCGAAGAGGGTTGAAACCACGACGACCGCTATGGCAAGCCCTCCCCTTACAGGGCCAAACAGGTATCTCATGGTATCGAACAGCTCTTCGGCCACGCCTGATTGGTCCAACAATTGGGCCATGAAGATAAAGAGTGGGATGCAGACCAGGAGGTAGTTATCCATGATGCCCCAGGTCTGGTTTAGAAACATGTAGAATGCAGAAGGTCCCCAACCCAAATACCCAAATATGACGGCCAATCCGCCCAGGACAAAGGCGAGGGGATGCCCCATGAAGAGGCCGATGAGAAGCCCTACAAACATGCCAATGGTTATGAATTCTGCACTCATGACTTTTCTCCCCTCACCGCAAGTGTGATGCTCCGAATAAAATTTGCGAGTCCTTGAAGCAAAATTAAAGCAAATGTGACGGGGATGACGGTCTTTACCAGGGGAACGACGCTCAATGCTGCAGACTCGCTGGTTTCACCAATCGACCAGGATGTATGTGCGAAGATAATTCCTTGCTGGAAAACAATGATGCAAAAGGGGAAGAAGAAGACCAAATAAGTAAAGATGTCCAGTATCCCTCTTACCCTGGGCCGGAAGCGCTGGTAGATAATATCTATACTTACATGGGCCTTATATAGGAGGGTATAGGCCGCCACCAGCATGAAATGAGGGCCATAGATAAAATCAATAACCTCGGGTGCCCATATATGAGGTGCATTAAGAAAACGCCTTGATATCACCTCGTACACCACAAGAATCGTAAGGGGAATGACAAGCCAGATAAAAATCCTGCCACTCCATTCGCTGATTCGATCGATTCCATTCAAAAACTTCTTCAGTGACATCACCATTCCTCCCTTTCTCACCCTCACCTCGCCTACCCTCTCCCTTCTTCCGACTTCGGTGTAAATCTTCCATAGGGGGAGAATCGGATTCGGAGTTCAATTGTCTTTAGAACGGTAGCTGATAGGTGAACGAGAATCGATGTCTATTTCAGGTGATTAGGGCTCAAGTGCCCTGCACTCTGCCGAGGGTAAGACTGTCAAATGGATGAACAGGCCATAAATGAGGCCTTTGAAGGCCAATCTCCAAAGGCCTCTGATCAGTTTATTTGACTCCCATTTTCTCCAACTCTGCTAAGACCGCATCCACATATTTTGGTGTGCTGCCCTGGCCAAACCTGCCGGTCATGTCGCGCCAATCTTTGTATTCGTTGAGATAATCCATCTGCGACTTGAGGAGCTTGGCATAAAACTCGGATTCCTTGGCCTGCATGAGGCAATACTGACCCGCATAGTCCTCCAGCTTCCTCAAGCTGGCATCGTCCAATTTAACGATTTCTGTGCCTTTCGCGATGAACTTTTCTATGGCCCTTCCGGACTCGCCCTCATAGAAGGCGGTCGCCTTTACCGCGGCGGCCTGACACCCATATTTCAGGATGGCCTGGTACTGTGGGGACAGGGAATTATAGGCCTTTAGGTTCACCATGGTCCCGACTTGCGACGCGGGCTGAAACCAGCAGGGCACGCTCCAGTACTTGGTGATCTCTGCAAAGCCCATCTCCCAGTCAATACCGGGACTGCTGAACTCGGCGCCATCCAGGGTGCCCCTCTCCACGGCCAGATAGATCTCGCCGCCGGGCATCTTGATGGGCGCGCCACCCACTTGTTGTAAAATCCAGATGGTTGCCCTGGAGGGTGTCCTCACCTTTTTCCCTTTATAGTCATCAATGGTTTTGATGGGCCCGGTCTTCGCTGTGGTGCGGAATCCGGATTCCATGGGGGTTGAACCCAAGGAGAAATAGGTCATGCCATACTTCCCGTAAAGCTGTTGCATGAGTTCCAGGCCCCCAAAGTCATACATCCAGATGATGTAATCCATGTTGGTGAAACCAAAGGGAAAAGAGCCAAGAAAGTCAAAGGCGGGGTCTTTACTCGCCCAATAGCTGGGCCAGTCACCTGCCATCTCCACGACGCCTTTGCTGCAGCCATCGAAATATTCAAAGGCCTTCATGAGAGAACCAGAAGGAAACCATTTGATCTCGAAGTTTCCATCGCTCATCTCCTTGACGTACTGGATCATCGCCTTGTCACCCACATAGAGGTTTATCGCGGGTGTCCAGGTGCTCCCCATCCTCCATCTGATTTTCTTGGCAAAAGCGGTGGACCCTAAGGCAAGAACCATGGTAATGGCACCTACCATCACAAATAAAGTGATTTTTCTCATTTTTTTCCTCCTTCGTAATAGGTTAACACCTTGGATTTCTAAACAAAATCTTCGGCCCCTATCTGTTGTGCTCATCACCTCCTTTCCAAACACGATATCCTTTGAAAAGCCCCGACTTCCGCACTTGGATCAGCACCGCATTTGAATCAAATCATGCTGTTGCGGGGCGAAAACATCAACTTTCACGCTAATCTCTATCTTTAAACGCTAATTATTTCTAAATGCCCGCCCATCGCAGGCTGGAAACGATTTTATACATATCAAATTCATCCTTCCTGTCAAGGAAAACCCTGTTTATTATGGTT
>JASFEQ010000380.1:0-4456 GCA_050124735.1 Desulfobacteraceae bacterium
GAACCTGAAGGCGTCCTCTCTCCCCCAGGCGTAGGAATTGACGTTCTGGCCCAACAAGGTGACCTCTTTCACCCCTTGTGAGATCAGATGTTCCGTCTCTCTGAGTATCTCATCCGGGGAGCGACTCACCTCCCTGCCCCGCACATAGGGGACGATACAGTAAGTGCAAAAATTATCGCAGCCTTCCATGATAGATATGTAGCTCTTGACCCTGCCTCTGAAATATCCGTTGGTAGCCATAGGGGATGGAGGCCTCAGATCAATATCTGTGGCCACAATCTTCTCCCTTTTGGAAACCAGTCTTTCTAAAAGCCCCCCAAGCCTTCCGATTTCTCTGGTGCCCAGCACCAGATCCAGCTCTGGGAACCTTTGGATCAATTTGGCACCCTCTTGCTGCGCAATGCATCCCGCGATGCCCACAATCAAATCGGGCCGCCTCCTTTTGAGGGAAATCATTCGGCCCAAAAGACTGAGGGCCTTCTGTTCGGCCTTCGCCCTCACGGTACATGTGTTGATGAGGACGAGATCAGCGCTATTCGGGCTGTCTGTTGGAAGGAAATTAGAATTCACGAGGACCTGAGCCAGGTAATCTGAGTCATATTCATTCATCTGGCATCCCATCGTCCTTATGTAAAAATAACGAGACAAAAGGAGACTCCCTAATTATTCATTTGCTCCGTAATAACTAGACCCTCGTTCTTGATCAATGAATTCACCAGCTCAGAAAAATAGTCCTCACACCCAGGGGCGACTTGCACCTCTATTATTGCCGTATGAGGATCAAGGGTCCTTACAACGCCCATCCCATCGTAGGATTCTATGGTCACCCTCAGGTAGTTGATATCACGACGATTCACTCTGAAGATATGCCTATTTGTCTCCATCCTTGTTATAGGTGGCCCCACCCCACATGAGTTTGGCCCTCAAGATCTGAAAATAGGTTTGGTCAGGAGATCTGATCAGCTTTATCCTCTCCTCGGATTTGTAGATCATGACTTTGTCCCCGTGAGAGAAATCAAATCCCACCTGACCATCAAAGGTCAAATGCACTTTCTCCTCACTCTCCTTGCCCATCTTTATATAAATGGTATCTGAATCGGGCAGGATGATGGGGCGATTAGATAGCGTAAAAGGACAAATGGGCGTTAGAATGAAATTCGCCATCGTGGGATAGAGTATGGGTCCGCCTGCAGACAAGTTGTAGGCGGTTGAACCCGTGGGCGTGGATATGATGAGACCATCAGCCCTGAAGGTGGTCAGAAACTCTTCATTTATGTATACGTCCAGATCGATGATCCTTGCCAAGGGGCCCTTATTGATGACCAAGTCATTGAGGACCGGAAATCGACAGATTTCCTCCTCTTCGCGAAGGACCTTTGTTTCAAGCATCAATCTGCCTTCTACCTCCAATTCTCCTTTGAGCATTCTTTCAATGGCCGGATAAAGGCCTTTAAGCGGGATACTGGTCAAAAAGCCCAGCCCACCCAAATTCACACCAAGGATTGGAACACCATATCTGCCCACTTTGCGCGCTGCCCCCAGTAGAGTTCCATCTCCACCAAGGACCACGACCCAATCCACGGTGTTGGGGACATGAATGGATTCCTCGGGACACCCATTCATTCTGACCGTACTGCTCATCTCTTCTGAAAAAACCGCTACCCCCTTCCCCTTTAGCCATTTCTCAAGGTTTTTGGCCTCCTGTTTTGCAGGCGCATATTTGTACTTATAGATAATTCCAACTGAGCTGGAAGACATGCAATAACCCCTCCACGTATTTTTCACGAAAAGTGAGCAGAAAGTATGCCGCTGTGGCCGTACTAAATGCGTTTGGGCTGGTTTTCGTCAATGAACAGAGGAACCAGGCTGAATTTTCCCACGTCCACCAGTCCCAAGTCTGTCAATTTGAGCTCTGGTATAACAGGAAGTGTGAGGAATGACAAAGACATAAAGGGCTCAGGTATGGTGCACCCCAAGGAAAAAGCGGCGCTGTTCGCTTCATCCCATTGTTTTGTCAATTCCTTTAAAGGCTCCCTGGACATGAGCCCGGCAACCTCAAGGGGAACTCTGGCCAGGACCTTCCCATCACTGATCACCGCCATTCCCCCGCCCATATTCTTTACCTCTTCGAGGGATCGCCAGATCTCTTGATCGCTGACTCCCACGGCAATCAAATTATGAGAATCGTGGGCAACGGAAGAGGCCAAGGCACCCGCATGAAGGCCAAAACCCATCACCAGGCCGAGTCCTATGTTTCCGGTGGCCTTGTGCCTCTCCACAACGGCCAATTTCAGGATATCTCTTTCAATATCTGATTGGACCCAGCCGTTTTCTGATTTCATGGTTTCATAGCGAACGCGTGTCAAAATCTGCCCAGGTATGAGTTCTATGACCCTGGCCCTCCCATCCTCAAAGGCGACGCGAAAACTCTCCAAAGTAAGGGGGGCCACATTCATTGAACGCAATTCAGCAGGCTTATCGTCTGCGCAGGGGAAATCTATCAATTCACCCCTGTCCGCCACCAATTTCCCCCCTTTGAAGACCCTTTCCAATTCAAATTGCTCCAAATCGGCTAAAACCGCTAGATCCGCCTGAAATCCGGGCGCCACAGCCCCTCTGTCCTTAAGGCCGAAATACTCGGCCGGATTTAGGGTGGCCATTTGAATGGCCTTCACCGGATTGAGGCCAAGATCAATGGCCTTCCTGATGATGAAATTCATGTGACCCCTTTGCCGAATTTCCTGAGGATGCAAGTCGTCTGATACAAAGCAAAACCGCCGCGCATTCTCCGGGGTGACGAGCGGGAGGAGATCTTCAAGGTTTTTGGCCGATGTGCCTTCACGAATCATAAGCATCATGCCACTGTTGAGCTTTTCCGTGCCTTCTGTGCGATCGGTGGTCTCATGATCAGACCGAATCCCAGCAGCCACATACGCCTGAAGATCGTACCCCGTGAGTGATGGGGCGTGACCATCAATGATTTTGTCTCCAAAAAGGACCAACTTTTCCAATACTTCCGGGGTGCCCGTGAGTACCCCCGGGAAATTCATCATCTCTGCCAGGCCCAAGATCCTGGTTTCATTTTTCAATGCCGCAAGGTCTGAAGCCCCCAATCGGGCCCCTGCCGTTTCCAGGTGCGTGGCAGGGATGCAGGAAGGGGCCATAAAAAAGATATCAAGGGGCACAGACGTACTCTCCTTGAGCATGAATTTTATACCCTCAATACCCATTACATTTCCGATTTCGTGGGGATCTGCAACGATAGTCGTCGTACCGTGTGGAAGGAGAGCGGCAGCAAGCCTGGAAGGGAGGAGCATGCTGCTTTCAATATGCAGGTGCGCGTCAATAAGCCCGGGGATAATCCATTTCCCCTTGAGGGATATCTCCTCGCTACCCTGGTAGGCCGAGCCCAATCCCACTATGACGCCATCATAGATGGCCACATCTCGTTCCTGAACTTCCCCGGAGAATACATTGACCACCCTGCCCTCTTTCAGGACAAGGTGGGCGGGTATCTCTCTTCTTGCAGCGAGGATTCTTTTTTTAAGGGCATCGACGGTGATATTCACACTCTAAGGTCCCAGAAAAATCACCAAAAATTCTAACAAGACTGTCGAAAAGCAAACCTCTGAGAGGCTGTTGTAAAATGACCAGATGCAAGGCTTGCGAAATCCCGAGGAATGAGGCGTACATAGAAGTACGCCGCAGTGACGAGGGATGAGGATAACGCAGCCCTTCGATACTTCGACATTGCTCAGCATCGACCCTTCGACACAGCTCAGGGCCGTGAGCCTGTCGAACGGCAGATGGGCGTTTTCCGAGAGCCTCAACGTGTCACCTTACCGATGACAACCCACTCCTCTTCCATATCGGAGGTGGTGTCCACCAGAAGATGCGCAATATCCAATGTGGGATACCGTTCCTTGAGGTCCTCCAGATCCACGGCCTCAAATTTCTTCTTGTTGTTCAGATAGGCCTGTTCTGTCAGGGCATTGGATTCATAGTTTTCCTTGGTTCTCCCTGAAATCCTTCTCAGGGAAACCTCTTGAGGGCACTCTGTTTGCTGGATGACCAGTCTCTTTTTGTGCTTGGCGGCCACATCAGCGGCCCGTCTTCTCAGCTCTTGTTTCACGAAAGTTGCGTCCAGAATGATCCCCTCCCCTTTGCGTGCAAGCTCATGGGCCATGCGAAACATTTCATCATAGACGAGGGTCCTCTTCTCCATATTGGAAGCCACCTTTTCATCAAAAATGTCTTCGCCTCGCAGAACCTCTAAGCGTATCATGTCCGACCTTAGGACTTTGTAGCCTTTAAGTTTTGCAATGACCTCTGTGGTTTCCGTCTTGTAGGATGCAGGGAGACCGCAAGCAATAAGGACTGTTTCAGAATCTAGTTCATTTTTCATAAAATTTAAAAAAGGCTCTCGCATTTTTTGCTCCTCACGTGAACTTCTAAG
>JASFEQ010000381.1:0-4449 GCA_050124735.1 Desulfobacteraceae bacterium
AATCCCTAAAAACGCGGCGCCAGGGACTCATCATCTTCTCTGACGATTTAAGGTTGCTCAAGACCCTTAAAAAGGAAGGGAGGGAAGATCTCTATGTGGAAATGTCTCCAGGTTACAGCATGCACAAATGCTACGCCTTTTCCCGTGAGAGCGCCCTTCCTCCTCTGGCCACCAATCGGGTCCACCTCACCAGGAAGGATCAATTTCCGCTTCATCGGATCCTTCGGGCCGTGGCCTTGAACAGCAAACTTTCCCGTCTCACGGTTCAGGATACCTGTCGGGAGCACAATGTCCTCAATTCTCCCCAGTCCATGTATGATCAGTTTCCCCATGCCCCCCGGGCAGTCCTTAACACCCTTGAGGTGGCCGACGCTTGCCTGACGGATTGGGATTTCTCCCGGATCATATTTCCCCATTTTGAGCGTATGACGGACAGGGAAGCCTACGAGCGTCTCTATCGAGCCACCATGGAGGGATGCACACAGCGTTATGGGACAATCACCCGGGCGGTGAGAGAGCGGGTGGAACATGAAATGAAGATCATCCGGGAGAAAAACTTTGCCCATTATTTTCTCGTGGTAGCCGATATAACCAAAAACGCCTTTCGGTCCTGTGGCCGGGGCAGTGCGGCCGCTTCCATCGTCTCCTATGCCCTGGGGATCACCCATGTGGATCCCATAAAACACAATCTCTTCTTCGAGCGCTTTTTAAATCCGGGTCGAAAGGATCCGCCGGACATCGATGTGGACTTCGCATGGGATGAACGGGACCAGATCCTTGATTATGTCTTTGCCAAATATGGCAACCGTCGTGCGGCCATGGTGGCCAACCACAACACCTTTGGTGCCAGATCCGCCATCCGGGAAGTGGCAAAGGTCTTTGGGTTGACTGAAGCAGAGATCAACCATGTAACAAGCCGCATCGGTTTTGGGTGGCATTTGAGGAAGATCTGGAAGGAACTGGAAAACCATCCCAAGATGAGGGGAGTCGAACTCAAAAAACCCTGGGATGAAATTTTGAGTGCTGCGGTCCAGCTTGAAGACCATCTCAACCATCTCTCTGTCCACTGCGGCGGCATGGTGGTGGTACCCGATGAAATACGCCGTTACTGCCCGGTGGAGATCTCCGCCGGCGGTGTTCAGGTCCTCCAGTGGGAAAAGGATTCGGTGGAGGACGGAGGGCTGGTTAAAATCGATATCCTGGGCAACCGGAGCCTGGCCGTCATCCGAGATGCTTTGGCTCTGGTGGAGAAAAATCACGGTCGCCGGATCGACTATGCGAGTTGGAACCCCATTGATGATCCCAAGACCGTGGAGACTTTTTACCAGGGCAATACATTCGGTGTCTTCTATTTCGAGAGCCCAGCCACGAGGCAGGTCCTGACCAAGGTCAGATCCGGCTTGACATTTGAACAGTACTTCCGGATGGACCACTTCCATCTCAACGTGGTGGTCACCTCCATTATAAGGCCAGCCTCAAACCGGAGCATCAAGACATGGGTGTCAAGACTCCACGGCGAAGCCTGGGACCCGCCCCATCCCCTCTTAAAACCTGTCCTTGAGGAAACTCTGGGTGTCATGGTCTTTCAGGAACAGTTGAGCCAGGCAGCCATCCACCTAGCCGGCTTTGATCCTTCAGAGGCGGATACCCTCAGAAAGGTGGTGAGCAAAAAGCATAAGGAGAAAAAGCTGAGGGACTTTTATGCCTGCTTTGTACACGGGGCCCAGAAACGCCATGTGAGCCAGGAAGTCATCGAAGACGTCTGGCAGATGATCATGGGCTTTGACGGCTACAGCTTCTGCAAGCCCCACTCGGCCAGTTACACGCTGGTGGCCTACAAATCCGCTTATCTTAGGGCCCATTACCCGGCCGAGTTCATGGCCTCGGTCATTTCCAATGGGGGCGGCTATTACTCTACCTTTGGTTACCTATCGGAAGCAAGACGGATGGGACTCCAAATCCTGCCGCCTGATATCAACCAGAGTGAGATCAAATACACGGGCAAGGATAGAGACATCCGGGTCGGCCTCATGCAGTTGAAGGACCTATCCCAAGAGGCCATGGAGGTAATCATCCACGAGCGATCCAAGCACGGTCCTTTCCTCTCGTTGGAGGATTTCTTGGACCGAACCGGGTCCCATCTTCACCTCCAAGATGTGAGGATTCTTATCAAGGTGGGCTGCTTTGACAGCGTTGCCCATGGTGCCACCAGACCTGGCCTTATGTGGCAAGCCCTCCGCTTCTTCGACACCCCTAACCCTATCGGAACTTTCCCCTTTGAAACGAATTCTCATCCAGCTCTCCCCTCCCTTGGGGGGAGGGGCCGGGGGAGGGGGAAATACGAACCCGCCCCCTATCCCAGAAAAGTCATGCTAAGAAACGAGATGGACACCTTGGGCTTCCTTCTTTCGATCCATCCCCTCGACCGCCACAAAGATGTCCTCAAACGACTCAAATATGTCAGGGCCCGAGATCTTTATGCCCATGTGGGCAAGCAGGTGACCACCATCGGCTGGCAAATCACCAGCAAAACGGCCCGCACCATCCACGGTGAACTCATGAAATTCGTCTCTTTTGAAGACCAGACAGGGATCTATGAAACCGTTCTGTTTCCCAAGGTATATAACCGGTATTGTCACATTCTGAATGGCTCTCGACCCTACATCCTGAAGGGAAAGGTGGACGAAGATCTCGGCGCCATCACCATCACAGTACACTGGTTACAACCAATAGGGGACGTCTATTGATATATTGATTGACACCAACATCGGTTTCAGTTACTACTTTTATTCCATGCCACGGCAAGCCCGCATAGACGCGCCAGGAGCTCTCCACCACATTATTATTAGGGGAATCGAACGGCGCAAAATCTTTCTGGATGACACCGATCGTCATAATTTTTTAGATCGTCTTGGTACCATATTAAAGGACACCCACACCTCTTGCTATGCCTGGGCTTTGATTCCCAATCACATTCACCTGTTGCTGCGAACTGGACGCCGTTCCCTCTCCCATGTTATGAGACGGCTTTTGACCGGTTATGCCGCAGCTTTCAATAGACGTCACCGCCGCCATGGACACTTATTTCAGAACCGCTACAAATCAATCCTATGTCAAGAAGACACGTATCTTTTGCAGTTGGTGCGCTACATTCATTTAAATCCATTGCGTGCCAAGCTTGTTGAGGACATGAGGAAACTGAATCGCTATCTTTTTTGTGGGCATAGCGTTTTGATGGGAAAGCGTAAAAATGATTGGCAGGATACCGATTACATTTTGAGGCTATTTGATAAGACATTTTTAAAGGCACGTCGTCTCTATGGCGAGTTCGTACACGAAGGGATTGAGCAGGGCAGAAGAGCAGACTTGGTTGGCGGTGGATTGATTAGAAGCTTAGGGGGGTGGTCCAGTGCAAGAGCCTTTCGACGCCGTGCTGATCGAATGAGAAGTGATGAACGCATATTAGGTGATGGCGATTTTGTGGAAAGCGTTTTGCAATTGAATGAAGAGCAATTAGAGCGTCGATATGAGTATCGCGCCAGAGGGTACGATTTTGATTGGATGGTTGAACAGGTAGCCCGTTTATTGAATATGGGAAGTGATGAAGTTTTAAGGCCAGGAAAGTATCCTAATACTGTAAAAGCGCGCAGCATACTGTGTTACTGGGCAGCACGTGAACTTGGAATGAGCACCATTGAATTATCGAAACGGCTTCTCGTTTCCCAACCAACAGCGAGCCAGTCAGTGAAGCGAGGCGAAAAAATTGTGAAAGATGAAAGACTTAGGTTGAAAGAATGAACTTAATCAATATATCAATAGACGTCCCCCCTTTTGAAAGGAGATTGCTGAAGTGCCTATCTTTACAACCTATCAACGCTCTTTCAATGCCAAGAGTCTCGACCCTTATCCCGTGGAGATCCTGAAGAGGGTCCATAGGCCAACCACAAAGATCATCGATGAGCAGGTCCAGCGGGTCGATGAGAGGGAGAGCGGTTTTAACCGTTCCAGGCGCGGCCTCTTCGGCCCCAAGCTGCAAGTGGAGGTGGGCCGCTTTGTCCCCAAGCACCCCGTTTCAGGGGCCTTGAGTTATATGGCTGCTGCCCACGCTGACCTGGTGGATGGCAAGGCCGCGGAGTCAAGAGCCCCTCTCCCGGACGATCCTGTGGCCGTGGCCCGTCACATCAAGGAGATGGCCTATTTCCTTCGCTCCGATATTGTTGGGATTTGTCATTTGCCACCCTATGCCGTCTATACGAATTCTTTTCCGGGTGGGGAGCGGGTGGAACTGAATCACAAATACGCTATAGCCATCATTATTGACCAGGATTGGAAGACCTTCAAAGCCTCCACGGGACATGACTGGATCAGTGCAGGCCAGAGTTTCCTCTCTTATTCCACTTCGGGGTTCATCGCCTGCGCATTGGCGGAGTATATCCGACGTCTAGGCTT
>JASFEQ010000382.1:0-4445 GCA_050124735.1 Desulfobacteraceae bacterium
AAATCATTCTTCTGAGGGGCTGTCAAGGAAAAATTTTCATCTCAAATTACCATATGGAAAATCAGATACTCGGTCTATAGGTCCGGAGACAGATTCAGAACCAAGCACCAATGAAGTGATAAGGATACAAACTGATTTTTCTGTTGCGCGGTGGGCAAAGACTCGCCCCATAAAAATCAACCCGATACAGAGCTTTTTGTTGTCGCTTTGCGCAGGGCGGGGCTGGAGTGAAGGGAGGCTGCGCACTACATGTTGTGGTCGCTTCTTCAACCCCAAAAGTGCATGTTTCTTGCATTGTGGAATTGGGCTGAATCAGGATTCATGCAAGTATACAGATAGTAATCATAACCCCGGCGAGCTCTCGAGCCCGATTTCAAATGAAAGGAAACAGAGAGGCTTATTTTTCAGGGGTTTTTTACTTAGTTGTCATGGGCAACTTGGCTAGGAAAAGTTCAAGTTCTGCAATACTTGAAAATTTCGGGCTTTCAAAAGTCCGGAAAAACAGCCTTTTCGATATAACGAAAAACACTCCAACATTACGAGTTCTATTCGTCATTGACATATCATGCCAAAATACCAAATAATGCTGCCGGGCAGAAAGGCGTTACCATCGACAAATGATATAACATTTTGGATCTAATGCCATGACATGAGGATGAGATGTTGGAGGAGACAGTATTTCGAAGGGCTTGGGCTGTTGTTGGTTGTGCCTGGCTCTTGAGTTTCGCAATGTTCGGCCGAATACTCTGTTTGCCACCTATTGGAAACATTGTAAGGGAGACTCTTTCTTTAACGCACAGTAAGATTGGCCTTATCTTCTCGCTTCCTGTGGCAATGCTCGCTGCCACAGCCATACCCAGCGGTCTAGTTGGTGATCGCATCGGCCCCTACAAGGCGGCAGGGATTGGGGCGATTGTCATGGCGGTTGGAAGTTTCGCCTCGGCAATTGCCTCTGATTTTCAAGAGCTTTTTATTTATACATGCATCTTCGGTATTGGTTTCAGTATGACTTTCACCAGTCTCCCGAAGCTTATGGGTGTCTGGTTCCATGCGGAAAAAGTAGGGTTGGCAACGGGCATCTATGTTACGGGTGTTGCTATAGGGGCTGCACTATCCTTGGCGATAACCTTGCCCGTCGTTTTCCCTGTAACGAACAGTTTTACAGGAACCTTTTTCATTTGGAGCATTCCCGCGGCAGTGGGAGCCATTCTATGGTGGTCGGTAGTCAGGGAATCCCCTTATCCTTTATCTGCTCATCGATCCCTGCCTGAAAGCAAAAGAACGGGACAGTCATTTCACATATGGAAGAATCGGAATCTATGGTTCCTGGCCTTTGTTCTTTTTTTCTTGAATATACAGTTCTATACCTGGACGGGCTGGGCGCCTCAACTGATGATAATGAAAGGCGCCAAGCCTGAAGTAGCGGCGCTCATGATATCGTTTATGAATTGGGTATCAATTCCTTTCATGTTCATTATCCCGTGGACCTCCCATAGGGCAGGCGTGGTAAAGCCGTTCATCTGGGGGGCCGGGCTCGGGTTGACTTTTGTAGCTCTGGCCGCCATTTACATTTCCATACCTCTATGCTGGCCTCTGATGTTTATCCTCGGCATCCTGGTCGCTATATTCCCCCTACTGCTTGCGCTTCCTGTGCATTTGGTTCCTCGAGAATTAGTGGGAATGGCTAGTGGGATGGTGATCTCGATTGGCTATTTGGGTGCCTTGGTTGGACCTTGGTTGGCAGGCTATTTCCTGGATGTGGCCGGAACTCTAAACCCGGCCATGGTTCTCCTTATTGGTGCGGGAATCGCTTTAGGCGGGTTTGGTGTGCTGTTGCCCGAAACGGGATCACGGTCCAAGACCAAGAAGTCAAAAATGCTCAGAGAGGGGGATTAGGTTCAAATGCATTTTGGCATTAGTAATGTGATCCTCGTGGCGATTCGAAAGTTTAAGCTCTGCAATTGAGAAGGCCATTATGTAATCTTGAGCATCTCAGACTTAAAGCCTAGAATTTAGTTGCCCTCTGATTGCGGGGGGCTACCTGGAATCTCATTTTGCGCCGAGGCCTGTTTGGAAGGTGTATCTCCATTCTCTGAATTGATGCCCCTATTTTCGAAGTCTTCAAATACGTAATCCAAACCCAATTCATGTAAAGACTCTTTAGTGGGAATACCCTGGTTATTCCATCCCTTAAATTTGTAATACGTATCTAGGAGATCCTTTTCAAGCTCGGGAAATCTTTTCTTCCAGTGGTTCTCCGGAACCTTCTCGTCTTTTCGCCTCATGCCTCTTCTTATATTATTGGCTCTAACCAAGTTCCGGTTCCTTCTGGTTATTTTCCCCAGTTCAGCTTCATCCATACCCAGTCCAGTTGCAGCTGAGATGATATGTGGTAGATTGTGTATGTGATAGGGGGGTTTCATAGCAAAGGATGAGATGCTGGCACAAATACCGAGGGTGTCATCAATGTAGTGCATGGTCTCCATCCAGTCAACAATTTCGCAGCATGCTTGAACAGAAGGGTTATATGGAAAGGAGTGCGGTTCCCAGTTCAAAAAATACTCCTTGATCCTTTCAGTAGGAACCTGGATCCAATCCTTTAGAAATTCTTCCCTTTCCTCCCTTGTTTCCAGAGGTGCCTGGGGGAACTGCCCTTCAATCTGGGTGATGTTAATCTTCTCACCGGTACAATACATGAGATAATAAAGGGGATTCAGCATTGACAGCTTAAGAGGCGCCTGCTCATGTTTCTTAATAGTATTATGATCGAATGCTTCTGCTCCTCTGCCGATTTGACGTGCTGCCCAATAGGTGCCATTGGCCAAAACATCTCCAATCCCTTCCCGCCGAACAATTCTGTCAAGTAACCAGTAAAATCTCCCTTCGCTATCGGTCGGCATTCCAGGGAAATCATCGTCCGTTAAAATGCCGTTTTCGTAGAGTTCAAGGGCAAAGGCCATAACTAGCGGTGCCGTGAACCCATCAATTCCATACTCGTCACTAAGACAAGCCATTTTGAAACCAAAATTCAGGTTGTCTGTCTTTGCTGCTACTATATACCTAATGTGTTGGGAACATTTAAGCATATATCTTCCCGCAAGCTCCGGGTGGGAAACTAACCCACCGCATTTAACGGGACAGTTATAGCAACTTATTAGGCGCTCCACCCGTTTCTCTTGAGTTTTATTCCATTCTTCATGGATTTCCCTGGTATAAAAATCTTTTCTCCTATATCGAGCATGTCCCCAGGCGAACATGCTGACATGCCATTTTTCATCAGATATTGCCATCTCTTGAATTCCCAATGTGGCAAGTATGGTCGAGGGGACCCCTTTATCGATAGGGTTTTTTAATCGGTGATTTGTATATTCGATGACTTCATTGCAGAGCTCCATAAATTCAGCCGGTCGGGCAATATTCACATCCCCTGTTCCGCGAACCGCTATCGCCTTTACCCTTTTGTCTCCCATAACAGCGCCGATGCCTCCGCGACTGAGACTGGCCTTTCCCTCTTGGATGGAAGCAAAATAGACCCTGTTTTCACCGGCCAGGCCGATAGACGCCACCTGGGCTCTCGGCTCCTTCAACTCCTGTCGAATAAGTTCTTCAGTTTCAAAAGTGCCTTTACCCTTCAAATGAGAGGCATCACGTATCTCTACCTTGTCATCCTTTATCCACAAATAGACCAGATCGGGCGACTTGCCGCGAAGGATTACTTTGTCATAACCGGCATACTTCAATTCCGGTGCCCAAAACCCTCCCATCATTGAAAATGCCATTAAGCGAGTCTGAGGAGAAATGGTGGAAACAATGGTACGATTACAACCCATAGCAGGCGTACCGCATAAAAGACCGGCACTGAATATAAGCAGATTATCAGGAGAAAAAGGTTCGACTTCGGGGGGAACCCTGTCCCATAATATCTTGGCGTTCGTACCCAGCCCCCCCAGATAAAGTTCGGTGTCTCTTGGGTCGGTTTCTACCCTTTCAATGCTTCCTCGGGATAGATCGATTTCTAAATTAAACCCTGTCTCTGCGTACCTCATTTTTTCCCTTCTAGATTACCTGAATCTGTGACATATTTACTCTTACATTTCAGATTATCCCAACCACATTTCATTGGCTGTAGCGGACGAACAGTCGTTCGTAATATATGCAAAAAAATTTTCCCTCTACGGTTTTGTCGCCTATTTCCATGGCCGTTATTATGGGCAGATGGAGATAACTGCAAAGGATTTTCCGTCCGTAGCCAGCCTTTTGATTTCTTTATGTAATCTATCAAAAAGCCAAAGTATAGATTTCCCAAATTAATCTTTACTTCTTTGCGAGTCAAGATTTTCAAGGTTTCTAGCCATATTGTGGAATCTCCAGAAATTGCACAATACATTTGCTAATCTAGCCTTTTCGATAATCTTCCCCCGTGTGATGCAACACCGTGTCCCCTC
>JASFEQ010000383.1:0-4443 GCA_050124735.1 Desulfobacteraceae bacterium
CTTGACGCCTTCGTAAAGGACCCCTCTGCTACCATCCAGGTGTAACCTTCCAAAATCCTTGACACATAACGTGAAGTGATATATCGTATATACATTATAACGTATTTGGTGGAGGAATTATAATGGCCACGCAAATGATAGTTCGGATCAATCCTGAGCTTAAGAACAAGGTAAATAGACTCGCCAAGGCCGAGGGAAAGAGCATTAGTCAAGTTGTCAGAGAATTGCTGGAAGATTACGTCAAGAATCGGGACATAGGTTTATACATCGACGATCTTTGGCAGCGAATCGGTGATAAACTCATTTCGCGCGGAGTCGGACCGCGAGAGATCCGACGCGTCATTAAGGAAGTGAGATCAAAGAAGTGATCAAGGCTGTAATGGATACAAACATTCTTGTTTCATCCTTCTTCGGGGGAAATCCGCGCAAAATAGTTGACCTTTGGAAATCGGGTCTAGTCACGCTCTGTCTCTCAAAGCCCATAATTGATGAATACATAGAAGTTCTTCGTCGTCTTGGGCTACAGGATGAACAAGAGCTAGACGAGTTACTAGGTCTTTTTGCCCATGGTTATCACGTCGTTTTCACGGCAAAAACTCCAGAATTGCACATTGTAGAGAAAGACCCTGAAGATAACAAATTCATTGAATGTGCCGTAGCTTTGAGGGCTGATTTTGTCATTTCGGGGGACAAAGCCCTCACAACAATTCAAGATTACATGGGTATTAAGATTGTTAACCCCAAAGAATTCCTGGGAATTTACAGAGGTTTCAAGCGCTAATTCAAAGTTATGAGGAGATGGATAATGAAACCATCCAAGATCAATTTCATGGAAAAGTTTTCAAAACTCCCAGATGAAGATTATTCCGTTAGAATCATCGCTAAGATGAACGATTATGAGTTCAAGATCGTGAAGTTCAAGGGCGAGTTTATTTGGCATAGCCATCCTGATACGGATGAAACCTTTATCATCCTGGATGGCAAAATGATTATGCATTTCAGAGATAAGTTGGTGGAACTTGATAGTGGGGAAATGATCGTCATCCCAAAGGGTGTGGAACATAAACCTACATCCAAAGAAGGATACAAAGCACTTCTTATAGAGCCGGAGGATGTCCCTAACACTGGCGACGTTGAGAGTGAGGTGACGATAAACAAAATAGAGTGGGTATAGGAGCTCATAATCTACTGCCACAAGGGACGTCTCGCACTTCGCCGCCCCGCAAATTTAGTTTTACGAAACTCAGTATTTGCTTGCCTATCTCCACTTTTGATGCTAAGTGGGGATAGTCTAACCACCTGGGTTCCGGGTAAACTTTTCAGCCTTCCTGTCTGGTATTTCTTTTCTTAATAAGCCACAGTGGATAAGCGTTGTTGTTCTTACCATTTGACCTTCTTACAGAGGCAAGTCAACAGAGAAACGTTTCAAATTGTACATACTGAGCCACTGAATGAAGGAGGAATTATGGCGAATGTAAAAATTCTAGTCGAAGTTGACCACACATTGGCTGAGAGATTTAAAGATCTAGCCATGAAAGGAGCATTCGGGGTTTCAGCAGCATCTTCCTCGTTCAACTTCAATCAGATAATGAATAGTTTGATCTATAAAGCCATAGTAGCAGGTGACAAAAAGCTCATGGAGGAGCAGAAAAAAACGGATCAAACGGTACGGCAAAAAGAATCTTCAGAAGCTTTGAATGGAATCCAAACATTAAGATTCACCAGGGAGAGGCAGGTAATTCGCCCTCTAGAGGTGATAGCTTAAAAAGATCAAAAGGTCTTTTGTTCACTCAAGCTCGTTTTTCCCTTCCATAAGTAAACCTCTTAGTCGGAATAGAGGTTCCCTTCCTAGCTTGACACACAACCCTCATTTTTCTACTATCCGTTCGCCTGATGAAAAAAACCGTTCGTCTTAGGTTTAAAGAGGTGAGCCATTGAACACTCCACGCATGAACTTACTGCGTATCTTTGTCCCTTTTGCCATCGGATATTTTTTCTCATACCTGTACCGCGTCGTTAATGCCGTGATCGCACCCAATCTGGTGGCAGACCTCAGCCTGGGACCTGCAGACCTGGGCCTTCTCACATCTACCTATTTTCTCACTTTCGCCGCTTTCCAACTCCCCCTAGGGGTCTTGCTCGATCGTTTTGGACCCAGAAAGACCGAGGCCTGCCTGTTGATCTTTGCCGCGCTGGGGGCCTTTGTTTTTGCAAGGGCGGAAAGCGCATCGGGTCTCGTTGCTGGTCGTGCCCTCATTGGCTTCGGGGTCTCATCCTGTTTGATGGCTCCCTTCACGGCCTACGCAATCTGGTTCGCCAAAGAACGATTGCCCCTCATCAATGGTCTTCAAGTGGCCGCGGGGGGGCTTGGTGCGCTAACAGGTACAACACCAGTGGAAGCAGCCCTTCAGATCACAGACTGGCGAGGGGTATTCACTGTGCTGGCAATGCTCACGCTGGCAGTGGCAGCAGCCATATTTTTTGTGGTACCAGACCGTAAGCCCGAGGGAGGTAGCGCAGGCCTGAAAGATCAATTGGGCGGTATCGGCAGGGTCTATTCAAGTTTTGTTTTTTGGCGTATCGCACCCTGGTCAGTCATGTCCCAGGCGACCTTTCTTGCCGTACAAACCCTGTGGGCAGGACCCTGGTTGCGGGACGTGGCAGGGTTGGATCGAACGGGCGTGGCCAATGGACTTCTGATGATTGCAGCGGCGATGGTTGTAGGCTTTGCCCTGTTGGGGGCATTGGCGGAGCGCCTGAGCAGGTTGGGAATAAAACCACTCCATGTGGCCGCGTTTGGCATGAGCGTGTTCATGGTTGTGGAGGCATTGATCGTCCTGGAGTGGACGGTTCTAACAAAGGCTCTTTGGATACTTTTTGGCTTCTTCGGGACAACGGGTATCATCACGTATGCCATCCTGTCCCAGAGTTTTCCGGGGAACCTTGCAGGTAGGGTGAACACGGGCCTCAATGTGATGCTGTTTGTGACTGCCTTTGGCATGCAATGGGGCATTGGTGAAGTGATTAATCTTTGGCCCACTTCTCCTGATGGGAATTACGCCCCCGTGGCCTACAAGGCAGGCTTTGGTCTCACGCTTGCGTTACAAGTAATCTCGCTGCTCTGGTTCATCATGGCGAGTCTCATGACGCGGAAAGTTGACTCGAAAATTCCTAATAAATCCCCTCTGTGAGCCTGTTTGACAACTCCCTTCCCCCGGCGGAGACCATGTCGGAATTGGACAAAGCTGTCATTCCGGGCGAGCCCAACTATTTTGGGTGAGACCCGGAATCCAGGAGGATCGTTTAATACCAAATCATTCTGGATCCCCCGCCGCGTTCGGCAGGGGATGACGAATTGCGATACAGCCTCTCGACGGGGATGGGGGTCAGCGAGCTCGGGTCGAGCGGCTAAGTAAAGTGGGGCGAAAGGGAATGTGTATATATGGTGGCTACCAGTATCTATAGGGGTACGGGTGATACCACCACCAGGGGTAAGGCCCATAGGGGCGCGGATACGGATAAGGATAACGTCGCTCTTTCTTTTCAGCCGGCCAGAGGTGTAATTGCCTGACCAGGATAAGGGGATAGGCATACTGGATATCGCCCAATGGCAAAACCCGCTTTTCCCTGATCTCACCGGCTATAGTAACTTCCCTTTCACGTGCGTATATGGCCGCATCTAGAAAACCATCATAGAGGGCCAAGAAACGACCGTCGGAGTGATCAACCGCCTTTGGCCTTCCCTCCCTATCTGTAGGTTTTTGCAGGACCTCTATCAGAGTCCCTTCTTTCTGGTTCTCAGCCTTAATGATTACACCGCCCCAGAGGACTAGTTTACCCTTGTAGGCTTCAGGGTCTTGCAGGACCTCTTTGAAGCTGAGATCCCGCGCCACTTGATCCCTGATGTCTTTTGAAATGACCGGCGCACAGCCAGCGATGACGAGGATGAAAAACATTACCAACTGCGCACTGTAAATTTTCTTTTCCATTACTCTCCAAATCCCTACCGGGAATTTAAGGCTTCTTTTGAGGCTGTCGGAAAACGACCATCTGCCATTCGACAAGCCGTTCGACAGGCTCACGGTCCTGAGCAAAGTCGAAGGGCTGCGTTACCCTCATCCCCCGCCCTGTTAAATTCTCGCTACGCGAGACGGCGAAGCCGATTTAACAGGGCAAGTCACTGCGGCGTACTTCTATATACGCCTCATTCCTCGGGATTTCGGAAGCCCTGCATATGGACATTTTCCATCAGCCTCTCAGAAGCCGGTTTTCCGACAGTTTCTTTGGGGTATACAAGTTTTTTGGTCATATCACAAGCCCCTGAAGGCTATTCTAAAAATCCGATGCCCATCTTTTTTTCAGAAAGAGTCTTTTTTGTTATGTATTTTTTCGCACCGCAGAAGTAATCTCTCCTAAGGTTCGATCAAAACTATCTTTTTCTAA
>JASFEQ010000384.1:0-4433 GCA_050124735.1 Desulfobacteraceae bacterium
GAACCCCTATGTAGTCGCATATTCCCATGACCACGCTCATATCGTGCTCGATGAGAAGGACCGTTTTTCCCATGTTTCGAATCTCCTGTACCCTCTCCAGCAGGTCCTCGGTCTCCGCCTCGTTCATCCCGGCGGCAGGCTCATCCAGGAGCAAGAGCTTTGGCTCCAGGGCAAGGGCCCTGGCAATCTCCAGGCGCCGCTGCGCACCATAGGCTAGGCTCAGACTCTGCTCCTTTCGCTTCTCCCACAGGCCCATCCTACTCAACAGCTCATTCACCTCGTCTCTGAATCCTCTTTCCTTTGTGCTAAAGAATTGGACCAGGCTTGTAACCCCCGATCGTGCCCTGATGTTCTGGGCCACCATGACGTTTTCCTCCACGGTCATAGTGCCGAATAGCCGAATATTCTGAAAGGTCCGGGCGACGCCCAATCTCGCAATGTTGTGAGCGCGGAGTCGGGTTAATTCATTCCCAAGAAATTGGATGGAGCCCCCAGTGGCGGGTAAGAATCCCGTAATCAGGTTGAACAGCGTGGTTTTGCCCGCCCCATTGGGGCCGATGAGGCCATAGATCTGCTTTTCATTGACTTGAAAGCTAATATCATTGAGGGCCCTTAGCCCACCGAAGTTTTTGGATACTTCCCTGATCTCAAGCATCTCAGGCACTCGCCTTTCGGAAAATCCCGCCGATCCATTCCTCCGTATTTCTCACGATCTGCCGGGAGATGATCCCAGAGGGACGAAAGATCATCATGAGAACCAGTATGGCACCGTACAGGCTCAACCGCCAATCCGCCATGAAACGCAGGATCTCTGGGAGAATACTGAAGATAATACCGCCAAGCACAGCACCCCAGAAGGTATACATGCCTCCCAGAATGACGTAAAGGATAGCCATGGCAGAGACAAGAATATGGAAATTGCCTGACTCGATGTAGAACATATAGTGAGCATAGAGGCCCCCAGCAATGCCCGCAATAAATGATCCAAGCCAGAACAGCCCCAGTTTCAGCACCGTCACATTGAGTCCGATGGTCCTGGCCACCTCATGATCGTCCCTGAGGGCATCCAACGAGCGACCCAACCGCGAATGGTTCAGAAGCCAGAAGAATAGGATTAAGACCAGAACGAAGCCGTATATCATGGGGAGGGTCGCGCCTACGGGCCCGCGAAAGCCATAGGCACCCCCAGTGGGCTCAAAATTCATGAAAAAGGTCCGCACCACCTCGCCGAACCCGAATGTCCCCATCACAAAGTAAAGGCCTTCAAGCCTCAAGAGGGGGATCCCTATGAGGAGCCCTATAAAGCTGGCCATCAGGGCCCCGATAACCAGAGCGGGAAAAATGGGCACGCCCATTTTTACGGTCAAATAGGCGGATGTGTAGGCTCCGATCGCCATAAATCCCGCATTGCCCAGTGAAACCTGATCCGTCATGATGATGGCGTAGACGCTCAGGGCCATGAGGATATTAACGCCCATGAGGGCCACCACACCTTGTGTGTAAACGCTCAGACCCATTTCAACTCCTGAGATTACTTTTCCTTGGTGCCAAACAGTCCCTCCGGCTTGAAGACGATAAAAACAAGAAATAGGCCAAAGAGGATAATATCCCTGTAACTTGCAGTGAAGTAGGCATCGTTCATGACCTCGATGATCCCGATCATGAGCCCTCCAATCATGGCACCCCTTAGATTCCCCACACCCCCAATCACCATGGCCACCATCCCGATAAGGCCTTGACGGATGCCGATAAAGGGGGTGATTTGCAGGTAGACCAAGGCGGTCAAGACCCCTGCCACACCGGCCAGTGCGCCAGAAGTGAAAAAGGTAAAGATAATGACCCGGTTGATGTCGACCCCCAAAAGGCTGGCCGTCTGTGCCTTTTCTGAAGTGGCCCGCATGGCGCGACCAAAGCGGGTCCTTCTTACAAACTGGTCAATTCCCAACATGAGGACAATGGATATGGCCACAATGAGGATATCGATGGATGAGACGAGAACAGGACCTAACTGGAATTGGGCCACCTCTGTGGTCTGCGGATATCGGGAAGGCTCAGAACCCCAGATCTGTGTGGCCACGTTTTCCAAGAGAATGCCGAAGGCAATGGTGCTGAGCAGCGGCATGAGGAAGTGGGCCTTTCTGAGGGGACGGAAACAGAGACGTTCAATGATGATGGCCACGATACCCGCACCCAGCATGGCCAAAATCAGGGCAAGATAAATGGGAAGCCCCATCATGGCGAAAGTGAGCCCAAGAAAGGCCCCGAACATAAACACGTCACCATGGGCGATGTTGAGCATGTTGAGGAGTCCCAACACCAGGGTAAACCCTATGGCAAGGAGAGAATAGGTGCTACCCAGCGTCACGCCATTGACCAGTTGTTGCAGGAACATCCGTAGCTCCGAAAAGGGATATGGATGGGGCGGCAAAAAATGCCGCCCCAATATAATTGGCGAGGAATTATTAGTTTATGGGTACCCAATGACCTCCCTTGATCTCAAAGACATGGACGTCCTTGACGCCATCGCCCACGCAGTTAAAACCCCTGCTGGCCACGCCATTGAAGTCCCTGAGTGCGGCCATGTAATACATGAGCTTGTCCCGATCCATCTGGAGGTCTCCGGCCTTGTTGCTCACACACATGGCTTTGATGCCCGCCACGATCATGAAGACCGCATCATAGGCATTCACCGGATAGTAATCCGGGTTTGCCGTGTATTTGCTTGCATACATGGTCTTTGCTCGCTTCTTGTATGCGGCCACGAACTTCTTGCTTGCGGGGGTATCTAGGTCGATGTTCCAGATGGTTCCAGAAAAGGTCCCTGCCACGGCCTTGCCTCCAAGCTCGGGGACCTCTCCTTCCATAATGGGTGCGGTGCTCATGAAGGGCTGCTTCATCCCCTGTCTTCGGGCCTCGGTGATAATGTTCAAGGCATCGGGGCCCAGGGCGCCCATCCCGACGCCATCCGGGTTCATGGCCTTGAGTTTGGTGATCTGGGCCCTGAACTGGGTGTCGTTGGTCTGGTAAGTAACGGGTTTATCCCCTGTAATGACCTCGATCCCCTGTGCCTTGTATGTAGGTGGGAGGACCTTGGTCCCCACGGACCGGGATACGGCGTCCTTGATATCTGTGATGATAGCCACCCTCTTGATGCTGTATCTCTTTTTCCACTCCCTGATCACGGCCACTGCGATTTTGTCCTCTGTCAGGGTGTTTCGAAAAGCGTAAGGCCGGTTTGCCGCGGCCAGTCCTGGTTTGGACGAGGCCACCGCGATCTGGATGATCCTGAGCCTGTTGCCCAAGGGAAAAGTGGTCTCTCCCACAGAGCTGTAGTGGGGACCCACTATGCCAAGGACTTTGTGGTCTCCGGCCAGCTTGCGCACGGCATTCACCGCCTCTTGAGGATTGCTCGCTGTATCCTCGATGTATAGCTTGAGGGGAATCCCATTCACCCCTCCCTGCGCGTTTATCACGTCCACGGCCGCCTGGGCGCCGATCGCTTCCCGCTTGCCCACATTGGCCCCATGACCCGTAATGCAGACAGCCACCCCAATCTTGATCTCTGGCCCTTCTAAGGCTTGGGCCGCGGGGACCGGATGGATCGCCAAGACATAAGCCAAAACAAAAACAAATAGAGTTACCGTAATGCTTGTTTTCCTCCTCATAATCCACCTCCTTTTTATGGTTAAGACAAACGATCATCTTGTTACTGACAAAGCTGGTTGCATGATATGGACTCGCGTATTACCTCCTTTCCTGCCCTATCCTCCTCCCAGGGGCAAACAGATCGTGACACTATCCCCTTCTTCCACCTGTGTTGTCAACTGTTTTTCCGGTGAAAGCCCAATTCCGTTTAGCATAACTATATGTGTTTCCAGTAGTTTTTGTCCTTGGCCAGATGTAGCCCCTCCCCCAAAAGATACTTGATGGTTTTTTGCGAAGCCTTCGATCACCTGTCTCACGGTCGTCCCTAGGCCGAACTCATATTCCTCTGTCCGATCCACGCCCCTCTCTTTCATGATGCCATGAAATTTAATGGTCAACTTTGGCACGGTCCCGAATACTCTTTCCCTCCTCAGCGAGTCCCAACCTATCCAAAACCTCAGGCGTGGGCACCCCGTTGGGGTCCCAATGGCGGGCCTTATAGTAGTCCTCGAGAAGCACCTTGAGCTCCACCACATGCCCTTTTGCTGGGCCTTCTTTCACGGGTTCCTTCAAGAGCCTGGGTGGCAGGGTGTCATCCACCCTTGTGAAGCCTTCCCGCAGGTTGAATAACCTCTCCAGGTTCCATATGCGATCCCCCGTTTCCAGCAAAGCCTCAGAGGTCCAGGACTTCCCCAATGTGCAGGAGACGAGCTGGGCGAGTTCATTCATGTCCATGCCGTCGTTGTGGGGAGGAAAGACGCAGACCCCGAGGGCATCGAGGAGGGCTG
>JASFEQ010000385.1:0-4427 GCA_050124735.1 Desulfobacteraceae bacterium
ATCAATTCCGTATGCTTGAGGGCGTCTTCCAGTAGATCATAATTCTCGGGAATGCCAAGCCGGGCGCTGAACCCCCAGTTGTGCATGCCTCCCCAGTGCCATCCCTCCCAGCTGTCAGGGTTATGATCGGTGTAGGTATAGCCCACAAGGTTCATAAACCTGAAGTATGTGCTATGGCGGTATCCAATATTTCCCCACAGATGGTGCGATCCCGGGGTGGTCATGATGGCGGCCGGGCCATATTCCCTTTTGACCCGCTTGATCTCGTTGGTCACTATATCCGCCGCCTCCTCCCAACTGATCCGCTCGTATCCTGATTCCCCTCTCTTGGTGCAGTTGCGATTGCCTTCGGGATCGAAATCGACCCGTTTAAGCGGATATAACAGTCTCTTGGGCGAATAGATCATGGACCGCCAAGCACAGGAATAAGGGGTCAGTGTCGTTTTTCTGGGAGGAGAAAATTTCCTGCCCCTCGCCTCGATGACCCAGGACGCCGCGTCGCTGTCATCCAGTTCCATGGGCGTGATGCGTATTATCCGACCATCCTGCACGTAAACAAAGACTGGCCCACCCGTGCTCCCACTTGTCAATTTCTCTACTTTTCCCATCTAATACACCCCCTTTATTCTAAAGATTCTTGAGTAACATGATTCTTTAGTGCTTCGATTCGCGAATACGGTCATGTATTCCAACATAGCTTGATAAAGGAAATTGCTTACTCAGCACTAAGTCCCGACTAAATAAATTCGTTATCGAATTTATGAATCGAGGGACTTAGGAATTTCCTTTTTTTTCACCTCCACCCCCGTATCGAGTACTGGGCACGCTCTGCCCTCCCCCTTGCCTACGGCTCGGAGAGAAGGGGGAGGGTTTGGGTGGGTGTAATTACGCTCAGATCCACAAGGGTCAAAACATCTCTCGCCTGAGAAGCCCCTTAAGCCAGCCATGAGGGAAGATGATTGCCCCAAAGGGCAACCCTCTTCATAATCCTTCCCTTGCACTTAACGGGTTTTAGGTCATGGGGAACATACTGCCCGTCAAGGGGATATAGGGATGCTCATTGTTGTAAACGAGCTTGAGTTCCCAGGGGAACTTGGTTCCCTTGACCCATTGACCACCCACGAGCGGCGTGCGGCTATAATTCTCCCTGTTGTATTTAATGGGTCCGACAATAGTGGACATTCCCGTGTCCGCTATGGCCTTTCGGAGCGTCTCTTTATTGATACTGCCCGCCCTTCGCAAGACGTCCACGGCAATCTCGTAGCCAGCGTGTTTGTAGCCGATGGGCTGCGTCCATTCCTTCTTCGTATCCTTTGTCCATGCATCACATAGATCCTTGGAGCTTTCGCCCGTCAAGGAGCTCTTGAATGGGTGATGAGGACTCCACCATACTTCTGTGGTGAGTCCATTGGGCAGATCACCACCAAGGGCTCCAACCGCTGAGGGGAAGAGGATCGCCTTGCCAATGGTAGCTACCTTCGGCCTGAATCCGAGTCGCTTGCACTGCCTCCATGCTGTAATAAAATCGGGTGGGATCGTATTTCCGAGTAGAATTTCCACCTTCTCTTTTTTCCAGCCGTTAATGAAGGTACTGAAGTCCTTATTGAAATAGGGGAACCTTCCCAGGTCAACGAACCTGTACCCCATTTTGGCTCCCACTTTCTTGAAGACAGCTGACCAGGAGACGCCATCTGGATCATTGGCCATCAAAATGCCGACCACCTTGTTGGTCTTCACCTTTTCCCACATGCCGGTGTAAACAGGAACAATATCTTTTTCCACGGACCAGAAGGCGTGAAAGGTCCATTTGTACGGCCCGCCTTCTAACCAGGGCTCCAGGGGTGCATCCAAGGAGATGCCAGGGACCTTGAACCTTTCGCAGATGCTCGAGACGGGGTTCACTGTGTCGGGTGTGTGATAAAAGACCATAAGATCCACTTTGTCTTTCATAATGAGTCTGGAAGCGATCTCTCCCGCCTTTGTGGGGTTGCTCTCCGTATCCATGATCTTAATCTTGATGGGCACTTTCTTCCCCATCTCCTTGATGTAGATACCCCCATCCCTGTTGATCTGCGGCAAAAGTCTGTTATCTACCCAGGGAGTCGGCTCGCCAAAAGCGGCAATAGGACCGGTGGACGGGTTAGGCCGGCCGATCAACACATAATCACGACGGGCTGCCTTAGCCGGCTTTACCACTTTTGGAAGCACTAACCCGGAGGTCATTGCGGCCCCCATGGCCACAGCACTCTTTTTCATGAACTCTCGCCTAGTGACACCATCTTGCCTTTTATTTTTCTTCTTCTTTGCCATGTCCGTTTCCCTCCTTCTTATGTGGTAAGGTTGGAGTTGATCGACCATCACTGGTCTGCCAATATACGACGGGGCGACAGGATGACAAATCCCGTTTTCTCCTGTAGCGTCCCCATGATCCCCTTGGGCGCCACCAGAATGATCGTGATGGCGATTATTCCCAGCAGGAGCAAGCTTATGTGAGCATATTCAGCCAAATACTGGGAGAATAACACATAAAGAAAGGCACCTACTATGGGTCCTTCAATGGTCCCGATGCCACCAATAACAACGATAAAGACCAGGACAACCGTCCAGTCAATGGCAAATGCCTTGTAAGGCTGGATGAATATCTGAAAGACATACAAAACCCCGGCCGTTAACCCAGTAATAAATGCGGCGACCAGAAAACAGAACAGTTTGGATCGAAAGATTTGCACGCCCATGGTCTCAGACACTTCCTCATCATCTCGCATGGCCATGAGCCCCAGACCTATCCTGGAACGCAGAATCGTGTAAACCACTGCCAGCGCTCCAGCCCCCATGATAAATGCGGCGTAATAGATGGCCGTCATGGATGGGGGGTTGGCAGGTTTTATGAACAATCCTGTTCCGTATTTGACGTATTCCCAATTGCTAAACCATAGCAAGAGCATCTCCGCAAAAATCCACGTACCAATGGCAAAGTAGATGCCCTTCATTCTGAAGATGAACAGAGACATAAACAGGGCAAGCAAAACAGAGAACAGCCCGCCCAGAAATACGCTCAGCCAGATATATACACCATAATAATTGGTTAGCACGGCAACACTATAGCCACTGAAGCCGATAAATGCCTGCTGCCCAAGAGATAACAAGCCAGAGTAGCCGACCAACAGATTCCACATCTGGGCCATGCCCAAATAGAGGCAATAGAGGAGACAGAAGAGGAGGACATAATCTGAACCCCAGATGGGAACCGTGGCAAAGGCGACAAAAAGTAGCCCTAAAACAGCCCGTCTGTATTTTTGCATTTTGCTTTCCATATTCCCTATATCTTCCCGAACAAACCCTGGGGTCTCATGCCCAGCACGACGAGCAAGACCGCATAACCGAAAAGCAGCTGATACCCAGGTCCCGTAAAGTGAGCGCCTAAAAGTTGTGCCAGGGCGAGAATGAGACCGCCAACGAGACACCCTTTCATACTTCCCAGACCCCCAATGATGACGACGCCGAATGCAATGATCAGATATTGGGGGCCGGTATGGGGGTAAAAGGTGAATGTCATCCCCACAAGAACGCCGGCCACGGCGGCTGTCATCATGGCGATGCCCATGGCATAGGCATAGATTCTTTTGGTGTTCACCCCCATTATCCGGGCGCCCACCTCATCGTCCGATGCCGCCCGTATGGCCCTCCCCATGTAGGTGTTTCTAAAAAAGAGATAAACAGCGAAAATCACCAGGACGCCGATCAGAAAATCCACCAAATAGAGAACCGGTAAGTTCACACTACCACCCAACGGGATCGTCTTGACGGCCAGATCTGTCATCAGGCTGCGCGCATCAGGGGTAAAGACCAACAGCAAAAAGTTTTGCAGGATGATGGACAGCCCAAAGGCGACCAGCAGGGGAGGCTCCATTTCCTTGCCTAAAACCCGGTTCAGGAGAACCCCCTGAACAAAGAAGCCCACAAAGAACATGACCGGCACCACCAGAAATAAGGTCACGATCGGGCTGACACCCAGCCAGGTGATCAGGACCAGGCTCAGATAACTACTCAGGATCATCAGATCGCCATGGGCCAGGTTTACCAGCTTGACAATCCCGAAAATGGTGGACATCCCAATGGCGATAACCGCGTAGAGACCGCCGAGCAGAATACCGTTCAATATAGGCTGCATCAAACCTTCCATAGGGACTCCCAGATCACAGCATTAGGCGTAAGGCACAAGGCCCAATCGGTGGCATCTTCACCCGCCAAGGTGCTTTGGCGGGTAAAATACCACCCTACACGTAGGGTCGCGTTTTACACCCGACCGGTTGTTGTCTCTAGATACCAAAATAGGCTTTCTTTACCTTTTCCTCGGAGAGAGACGAGGGATCTCCCTCCAGGACCATTTTCCCTTCCAACATACTGTAGGCCCGGTTGGCCGCTTT
>JASFEQ010000386.1:0-4412 GCA_050124735.1 Desulfobacteraceae bacterium
ATGATGAGTTGGATCGTCTTCTTGACCTTCTCTCGTGAGAACACTTACTACAAGAATATATGATACAGGACACGAGCTAGTGCCCATCCAGAAATGAATAAATGGGCACTTGCATTTTCCATCCAGGGGCGCGATATGATATAGGATGGCTATATACTTGCTCAGTGCAGGAACGCCAAGGGGGGGATGGATTGTAAGATGAAGCACGGTGCGATCCTGAATTGAGCACATTATTCCGATGTCTTACGTGGGGCGAAGTCCCAATTATTTATGGGGAAACGATGATAATCATGGTTATGGACGGGCAGGGTGGCGGTATGGGAGGGGCCATCATCAAGGGCCTTCGCACTGCGATCAGCCAACAAATGGAGATATGGGCCCTGGGCACAAACTCCATTGCCACCTCGCGCATGATGAAAGCGGGAGCCAATAGGGGGGCCACCGGGGAGAATGCCATTGTGCATACCAGCCCCAGGGTGGACGTCATTATTGGGCCACTCGCGATCCTCATGCCCAATGCCATGATGGGAGAAGTGACGCCCAAGATGGCCCGGGCCGTGAGTTCCAGTGAGGCCAGGAAGATCCTCATTCCCTTGACACAAGAGAGGGTAAGACTTGTGGGTACCACAGGCGAGCCCTTACCCCACCTGGTGGATCAGGTGGTGCAAGATATAAAGGAGATGTATGAACATGTGTGAAGCAGCAGCCTATTTGTTGAAAGATGGTGAGGAAGAACTCCTCTTGGAAAGTGTTGATCTTCTCGAATCGGAGGGCAGTCAGATAAAGATGATCAATATTTTCGGGGAGCAGAAGGAGCTGAAGGCCAAGATCAAGGCCCTGTCACTGGTGGATCATAAAATCGTCCTTGAACCTTTATAATAAGGGAGGTGTCATTCATGATTCAGGAACTGGCTAAAAAGATCTTTTGGTTAGGGCATGACAGTTTCAGAATTGAGGCAGCAAAAACCATCTACATCGATCCCTACCAGATTTCCTCTGGCCCCAAGGCGGACCTTATCCTGATTACTCACGAGCATTTTGACCACTGCTCGCCGGAGGATGTGTCCAAGATTCAGCAATCAGGAACGGTCATCGTCACAGAAAAAGACTCTGCAAAGAAACTCTCAGGGGATGTGAGGATCGTTGCCCCAGGTGAATCTGTTTCAATGGATGACGTGACGGTGGAGGCGGTATCTTCCTACAACACGGACAAGGACTTCCACCCCAAGGAAAACGCTTGGCTCGGATTCATTGTGGATGTGGAGGGGGTCCGGATTTATCATGCGGGAGATGCAGACTTTATCCCTGAGATGAAGGACTTTGAAGTGGATATAGCCCTTCTGCCTGTCTCCGGCACCTATGTGATGACGGCGGATCAGGCGGTTGAAGCCGCTTTGGCCATCCAACCAAAACTGGCCATACCCATGCACTACGGGGCAATCGTTGGTGATGAAGGAGATGCCCTCAACTTCAAGAAGGCGTTGGAAGGAAAAATCGAGGTACTCATTCTGCCCAAGTCCTGAGATGGAGGCAGCAAGAACCTACGGTCTCGTATCATATCCTTTAATAGAGATTTTGAGAAAAGGCGATGGGTCGTTTCCGAAAGGGGATATCTCAAAAGGAAGCCGGGGACCCATTCAAAGCTCACGGTTCAGATGTTCCGGGAGCTGGAGATAATATTCTCCTTCCTCCTTCCTTCCCCTTTTGAGGCATCCGCTTCCATAAATCTCACATTTAATGGTCAGCTCTTCAAGCGTCGCCTGACGCTGGGCATCAGTGAGTTGTCCACCGCTGAGAAGTTTGATCAGTGCCTTTATCCGGAACTGGTCCAACCCCTTAACCTTTGAAGACAACTGATCTGGATATCCTCCCTCTTTGACCACAAGGTGCCTGGGGATCAGGTGGATGGGGTATCGACAGGAGATTCTCAGCCACAGATCATAGTCCTCACAGGCAGGAAGATCCTCATCAAAAAGCCCCACCTCATCCAGGAGCGATCGCTTCAACACGACAGCAGAAGGACTTACCAGGCAAAGCTTCAGAGAGGGAACGAATACATCCCCTGAAGGTTTTAGATGCCGCTTTCCCGGATGAACGCGAATCCCTTTCCTTATCCAAATCTCTTCAGTCTGGCATGCAACAGCCTCTGGATTTCCCTCGAAAAAGGCCATCTGGGTGGATAATTTCTTCGGTAGCCAGTAATCATCCGAATCAAGGAAGGCAATAAAGGGATGTGGAGAGGCCTTTATTCCCCTGTTCCTGGCGGCAGAGACTCCCATGTTATCCGGATGCCTAATATACTTGATGTGATCCATGACGGGCTTCAGGAACTCTTCAGTCCCGTCATCGGATCCGTCATCCACCACAATAACTTCAGAATCGGTGAATGTCTGGTATAGGACAGAGGAGATGGCCCGGAGCAGCTTTCCAGCCCTGTTATATGTGGGGATGACGACACTGACGGCGGTCATGAGAAGATCTGCCAGATGAGCGCCAAGAGGCCTGCAAGAAAAAAATTTCCTTCCACCATGGCCTCAAGGCGGGTACCGGAATAAAGCCACCTCTTTTGATAGATGAGGAGACAGAGTGTGAAAGAGAGAAAGACGAGGAGGAGGAGCCATGAAAACGGACCAACCAGCCCGGTGAGGGCGGCTGAGGAAAGGACCATAGCGCCAAATAGGATAATCCACTTCAGAAGAAGCAGGGTCCTTTCCTCTCCCAGGACAATAGGGAGTGTTTCCACGCCAACGATCAGGTCTCCTTGCATCTGAAAGATATCAAAGAGGGCTGACCTCACGTAAACCATTGAAAATACACACAAAAAAGACACAATGGCAGCCGGCCACGCCAAAGAAGTGGGCTCCAGCAAGGGCAGTAAACTGATGAGCACACCCCAGGCCAAGGCCACGGAAAGGGTTTTTGAGCCCGGGATGTCCTTGATTTTGGAATACCGCCACAGATGCCTCAGGCTAACGGGCACGATCGGTATGCTATATATTATTCCCAGAATGCTCAGTCCTGCAATGGCAAAGAAGACCATGGTTCCCAGATAGTAGGAAAGACCCAGGGCGCCAATCATGGAGATAACGCCAGAGAGGATCAAAAAGAATCTATGCCTCCTGTAAAAACTTGCCCTCTCCGGGTCATTGTATGTGCTGGCGCCCTTATCCAGAAAACGATTTAGCACGTGCATAGCGTAGATATACAATAAGGCAAGGCAAGGATGAATGAGGTCGGGCGTTCTACCTGACAGGACTGCGGCAGCATAGGCAAGGGCAAGACCTCCAAACGCCACCAAGAGATTGCTGAGCAACATGAACTTGAATGCGATTTTAATCCATCTGCCAAAGAAGGTTTCCCGGCGACTTCGGATGGCCTCTATCTCCTTAACCACGTTCTTGATCATCCAGTTAGGTGTGGAGGCACCGGCCGTGACACCAATGACCTCCATGCTGGAGAGCCTCTCCTTGTCCAGGTCCTTTTCTGTCTCCACATGAAAGGTGGGCAAACCCGCCTGTTCAGATATCTGGACAAGGCGTTTTGTGTTTCCACTGTGGTATCCACCTACAACGACCACAGCATCCACCTGTCCCACAAAAGATCGAATCTCTTTCTGTCGGTTGATTGTGGCATCACAAATGGTGTCAAACGTGAGGGCATCCGGAAACCGCGCCATGACGGCCTCTACAATCTCTCTGTATTTCTCCTCGTCCTGTGTGGTTTGTGCAACGAGGAACACCTTCTCCGTATCAGGGATTCTTGAGACCTCCTCCAGACTATTGATCACGTGCGCCCGATCACTGCCATAGCCCAGCAGGCCTATCACCTCTGGGTGATTCCTATCCCCCACAATAATAGCCGTATATCCCTTCTTGGTATGGTAGCGAATGATGGACTGGACCCGAGCGACTCTGGGACAAGTGGCATCGATAAGTCGGAGACCGGATGCCCTCAAGGCCTTCCTCTGATCGGGAGGAATACCGTGGGCCCTGATGACCAGGGTCCCTTCATGGAATTCACGAATATCTTTAAAGGATGTGACGCCCTTAGATTCAAGGAGTTCTATTACCTGTTTGTTGTGGATGAGAGGGCCGAAAGTGGAGATGGGATCTTGACTTTTGTTGGCTTCCGTAAGCACCATCTCCATGGCCCTTCGGACCCCCATACAAAATGCCGCAGTTTTTGCTAGCCTGACTTTCAAGCCTCTTCGTCCTTCAAAGTAGAAAAATACTTATTCATGGCCGTGAGCAAAGATTCCAGGTCTTTAATCTGGGTAATGCTTCCCCGGAAGCGACTACTGTGGGGCAGTCCTTTCGTATACCAGAGGAGGAGTCCCCGCATGGCACGGGCCGCTCTTTTTCCACCCATGGCATTGGATAGCAGCCGGTAGTGCTCTGTGAGAAGTGATCTGC
>JASFEQ010000387.1:0-4412 GCA_050124735.1 Desulfobacteraceae bacterium
CTTCTGATTCCCTCGCGTCCTGGAGAGCAAGAAAAAGAGCTGTCTTTCCACATGAGACGGGACATTTCGCCAACCCTGCTCGTAGCTGTATACTGCTTTGACAGAGGTCCCGAGCAGTTGAGCCATTTGCGTCTGTGTCTTGTCCAGTTTCTTGCGAATGGAAACGAATTCTTTGCTGTCCATGGGTACCGCTAGGTTTCTTATACGGATAAAAAACAGTTGACAGTGTCTACCACATTGTGGTAGACACTGTCAACAAAAAAAGTCTTGTTGATTTGAATGGAATCTCTTAACGAGGGGAGCGGAGAACCTGGAAATCGAATCCCTCCAAGATAGCGCTTTGTTCGCTGAGGCCGCAATCATTGTTGTTATTCCTTGATTCACGCCCTTATTTCCTATCCGGATCAAGCCTATTTCAGAGGCAATCCCTCATATGAGGTGGCTGCCTATCTCCTATAGCATTAACCCCAAGATTCTGATACGATAACTTGACAAAGAAACCCGTCTGGATTAGTTTTTCGCGCAATTTAGAGCCGTGATTGCCCGCGAAATAGGAGACAGATGATCCATGAGGCGCGTCAACGGCAAGGTGTGTTATGAAAATCCTGCTTATTAATCCACCATATCTGACACTGACATCTCGCATTGGGGTGGGGCATCAAATTCCCCTTGGCCTTTTAATGGTCGGCGGGTCACTCTTGGACGCAGGCCATGAGGTCAGGCTGCTGGATGCAGAGCGCCGACATCTTCCGATTAAAACCATCATAGAAGAACTCGGCCGCTTTTCGCCAGACATGGTGATGACAGGGCATGCTGGCTCCACGCCTGCCCACCCGGTCTGTGTAAGGATGCTAAAAGCCATTAAGCGGGCTTTTCCGGAGGTGAGAACAGTCTACGGCGGTGTCTACCCCACCTTCCATGCCGAGGAGATTCTGCAACAGGAGGAGGGGGTGGATGTGGTCGTACGGGGTGAGGGCGAGGCGGTTGCCCTGGACCTGGTGCAGGCCATCGAGTCGGGGAAGCCACTTCGTGATGTTCAAGGCATTGCTTACCGGGCCGAAGGAGAACCAACACTTACCCCATCTCGTCCACCCATCCAGAATCTGGATGCCTTTCCTATTGGCTGGGAATTGATCCAGAACTGGGATGACTACCAGTGCTTCGGCATGGGGCGGGCGGCTGTCTCCCAGTTTTCTCGAGGATGCCCGCACGCCTGCACCTTTTGCGGTCAAAAGGAATTTTGGCAAGAGTGGCGACATCGGGATCCGGTGAAGGTGGCAGACGAAATCGAGTGGCTTCATCGTACCTACGGTGTACGTTTTATCAGTCTGGCAGACGAAAACCCGACGACAGACAAACCGGTATGGCGTCATTTCTTGGAGGAGCTGGCAGCGCGAGACATTGGTGTCCACTTCTTCATTTCTATCCGTACCCCGGATATCGTGCGGGATTCAGATATCTTACACCTTTATAAGAAGGCAGGCATCCAATACATCCTTTTGGGCGTCGAGTCTGTGGATCCGGAAGTGCTGAAGGATATAAAGAAGGGGTCGACCACTCGGCAGGATTTGGAGGCCTGTCGCTTACTCAAGCAGCATGGGATTTTTTCAATCGTGGCGCATGTTGTCGGTTTGCAACAGGAGTCCTGGAAGACCTTTCGCACAGCCATAAAACAGTTAGCCTATTATAACGGCGACTTTGTGAACGTGACGCACGTGACCCCCCACAGTTGGACTGAGTTCGCACGGCAGGCCAAAGATCGTCCTATCGTTCAGCCTGATTTGGGCAAATGGGACTACCGCCACCAGATTCTCTCGCAACCCAAGCTTAGCCCTTGGAAAGTCTTTTTGGGTGCCAAATGGATCGAGGCCTTTGTGCATGCCCGTCCGGGGAAGCTCTGGTCTATTTTGAGGACCCAAGACCCGTTCCTTCGAAGGCAGCTCATCTGGTGCTTTATTCACACCACCGCGGTCTATTGGACGGAAATCATTTTATGGAAGGCGACCCGATCGCCCAAAAAACCCTCCTCCCTTGCGCTTTTTAACCCCTTAGACCAGAGGTCCTACAGGGGACTCGGCTCCAGACTGAAAAAGCTGGCGTCCAATGCGCCCATGCTCAAATCTTTTTTCTAAACCCTTCCCAGCTTACCCCCTTATCCGTTGGGTCACAAGCCTTGTCTCCATTTGACCAAAATGACGTAATTAGATCGAGTGTTCGATAATCCCGCCGCCAAGCAGTACGTCACCAACATAAAAGACCGCGGACTGGCCCGGGGTGACAGACATCTGCGGTTCATCGAATATTATTTTGGCCCGGTTATTTTCATGGGGGAAGAGGGTTGCATCCGCCTCCTTGTGCTGGAGGCGGATTTTTGCTTTTACTTTATGAGGCCCCTCAAGCTGGTCAATGGCAATGAGGTTGAGATTTGCTGCTATAAGGCCTTTTGCAAGAAGGTGCTCCCTGTCACTGACAACGATCCTGTTTCTCTGCGCATCAATCTTCAAAACATAGAGAGGATGGCCTGATGAAATGCCCAGACCTTTGCGCTGACCCACGGTATAGTGAATGATGCCCCTGTGTTTTCCGAGGACATTGCCGTTTTCATCCACGATGTTGCCTTCCTTTATATCTTCTTCATAAAAAAGAGAGGCGTAGTCCGTACCCGATATAAAGTCCTGGCTTTCAGGGCGGTCAGCAGTCTGTAATCCAAGGGATTGGGCCATCTCTCTCACCTGGTGTTTTGCATATCCACCAATGGGAAAGAGCGTACGGGAAAGTTGCTCAGGCGTGAGCGCATACAGGAAATAGGTTTGGTCCTTGGATAGGTCCACAGCCCTTTTCAGCAGAAAGCGTCCTTCAGATTCCTGTATCTGCGCGTAATGGCCTGTAGCAAAGAAGTCAAAATCTAGGCCCAGCGCTTTTGTCTTCTCCAAAAGAAATCCAAACTTGAGTTTGTGGTTACAGACGATGCACGGGTTTGGTGTCCTGCCTTCGAGATACTCACTCTTGAAGTACCCGATGACATGGTTTCTGAACTCTTCTCTCAGGTCAATGACGTGAAAAGGGATACCCAATTTTTTGCAGACAGCGGCGGCAGACTTTACGTCTTCTTCCTCGCCGGGACCGTAGCAGGCATGCTTTTCAGATTTTGTCACCGGCACAGAGGCGTCAAATGTCATCATGGTCACACCGATAACGTCGTATCCCTTTTCTTTGAGCAGGACTGCAGCCATCGAGGAGTCAACGCCTCCGCTCAGCCCCACTGCAACGCTTCCGATCTTCTGTTTCATAGCCATGCTTCCAAGTGTTTGCTTACATTTGCATGCTGGTAGGGGACAAATGGGTAAAGCCGACCACCCACAGATGTATTTTACCAGTTCAGGTGCCAATGTAAAGCGACATAGGGAAGGATCATCTTATAAAAGAAGGTTTGTCGGGTTCCATGGGAAAGCCTATAGCGCGGTTTTTGCCTAATGAATATTTGTGTTTGATTTATTAACTAATCCTATTATATTTAGGAGAAGTTCGGGAATATATCGGCTGTTCATAATTGGAACGGTTATGAATTTCCTCTCTTTTACAGTCCGTCATGGACGGACGCTGTATAAAATCGCGAGAGCGATTTTATAACTGGAGGAACAAATGGCCTTCTTCAGAAAGAAAAAGACGCTGACGGGCCTTGCCCGCACCTGCGGTTGAGCCGCTAAGATTGGTCCGACAGTTCTGTCGGAAGCCCTTGAAGCCCTGAAAGGCCCCAAAGATCCCAATCTGCTCGTCGGTTTTGAGACGAGCGATGATGCAGCCGTGTATCGTCTTTCGCCCGATACGGCTCTTATCAGTACAGTGGACTATATCACGCCGCCCGTTGATGATCCCTATTGGTTTGGGCAGATTGCAGCGGCGAATTCTCTGTCTGATGTATATGCCATGGGTGGCAAGCCCCTCGTGGCCCTCAACCTGGTCATGTTTCCTGCCAAAAAACTGGACATGGGATTATTGAAAGAAATCCTTCGTGGCGGCCACGACAAGGTTGTGGAAGCAGGTGCTTCTATGGCTGGTGGTCATTCGGTGGATGACAATGAACCCAAATACGGCCTGGCGGTTACAGGCGTGGTACATCCTGACCGTCTCCTGACCAACACCGGGGTCACACAAGGGGATGCCCTGATATTAACCAAGCCTCTGGGCAGTGGCGTGCTGTTTAATGCCAACCGATCCAAAAAGCTCCCCTGGAGAGAGTTGGAACAGGTCCTCCCCATGTTGGCAACCCTCAACGAGCAGTCCCTTGAGATCACCACCAAGTTCGATGTCCATGCATGTACAGACGTCACGGGCTTTGCCATTATGGGCCACACCCTTGAGATGGCAAAAGCGAGTGGCGTGGAGATAAATCTCTTTTACAGCGAGCTGCC
>JASFEQ010000388.1:0-4408 GCA_050124735.1 Desulfobacteraceae bacterium
CCATCCTTGAAAAAGATGACCGTGGGAATACTTTTTATCCCATAATTGTCTGCCATTTTTGGGTTATCATCCGAATCTATCTTAAAGACCTTTACCTTTCCCGAATTATCCGCAGCAAATGCCTCCAGGGCCGGCGCCATGGTGTGACAGGGCCCGCACCAGGGTGCCCAAAAATCCACGATCGCAACGCCCTCCGTTTTCAAGACCTTCTGTTCGAAGTCATAGTCGGTTATTTCTATAGGCTTGTTTTCAGACATGGGAGAAACCTCAAATAATTTGGGGCAGAGCCCCAAATGGAGTATTGGAGTACAGGAGTGATGGTTTAAAAGGATTTGGAAGTCTCTTCGGCGCTACTTTCCAATACTCCACTACTCCATGACTCCATGATTCCTGATCCTACTTCACATCTTGTAGCTTGTATTCCTTTATTTTGGAGATGAGCATGGGACGGCTGATCTCCAGTATCTTGGAGGCCTTTGTACGGTTACCCCCGGTGAGTTCCAGGGCCTTCTGAATGAGTTCGCGCTCCAGACGTTTGGACGCCTTTTTTATGGACAGGGTGTCTTCTGGTGAAACGGATAGGGAAACACGTTGATCAGAGGTTACTGAACCGGGGAGATCGGCCGGTGTTATCCATCTCCCTTTTGCGAGCAATACCGCCCTCTCCATCACATTTTCCAGCTCTCTGATATTTCCGGGCCAGGAATAACCCATAAGGATGGGCATGGCTTCAGACGAAAGCCCTTCAATGGTCTTCGTGAGCTTCTTGTTGAAAAGATCAATAAAGTAACCAATCAGGAGGGGGATATCTCCGCGTCTTTCTCTCAGTGGGGGGAGATGAATTTTCATCACGTTTATTCGGTAGAACAGGTCCTCTCGAAACCTGTTTTCTTCCACTTCCCAGTACAGGTCCTTGGACGTGGCCGCAATGACTCGCACATCAATCTTCTTTGAACCGGTTGATCCTAAAGGGGTGATCTCTTCTTCCTGGAGTACCCGGAGGAGTTTCACTTGAAGTGCCAGGGGGAGTTCTCCAATCTCATCCAGAAAAATGGTGCCTCCGTCAGCCTCTTCAAAACGACCCGGCTTATTTTTGGTGGCGTCGGTAAATGCCCCTTTTTTGTATCCAAACAATTCACTCTCAAGGAGATTCTCCGGGATACCGCCGCAGTTTATGGAAACCATGGGGGCTGAGGATCTGCCTCCGTTGGAGTGAATCGCTTTGGCGATCAGCTCCTTGCCGGTTCCGCTCTCTCCTGTAATGAGGACCGTCGTCTTATGGTCGGCCACTTTTTCCACGAGATCAAAAACCTGTGCCATGGCTTCGCTTCTGGCCACAATGTTTCCAAAAGAATACTTCTGCTCGATCTTTTTTATTTTGTCTTGCAGTCTTATGTTTTCTTGCTTGAGACGTTCCCTTTCATCGGCCTTTTTCAAGGTCAAAAGGACTTCATCTTGTTTAAACGGCTTTGAGATGTAGTCGTATGCGCCGATCTTCATAGCCTCCAATGCCGTATCCATAGTGCCATATGCGGACATCATGATAAAGGTCTGTTCAGGATACCTCTCCCTGGATTTCTCCAGAAAGGTCATGCCGTCCATGTTGGGCATTCTTAGATCGCAGAGGACAAAATCAAAATCATTCTTTTCCATCAAATCAAGGCCTTCAACGCCATCGGCCACGGTCTCCGCAGTGTATCCAGCCTTGTTCAGCATGACCTGAAGCATGTGTCTCATGTTTTTCTCATCATCAACGACGAGGACACGTTTCCCAGTCACGGTTATTCTCCCTCTTCCTTTCCGTAAAGGGGAAAGTTCAGTGTGATAGTGGTGCCTTTTCCCACAGCGCTTTCAGCAGAGATGGTTCCACCGAGTCCTTCGATGATCCTGTAACTTACAGAAAGCCCCAGGCCTGTACCATCTCCAGGTTCTTTGGTCGTGTAGAAGGGATCAAGAATATGCGTAAGCTCCTCTTCTGGTATGCCAGGACCATTATCTGTGAATCTCAATTCAATGGAACCGTCGGTATTCTGACTTCTTATGGTAAGGGTTTTCTCAGAGCCATCTTCTTCTGAGGATTCTTTTCCCGTAAGGGCATCAGCTGCGTTCATCAGGATGTTCAAAAAGACCTGTTGCAATTGATCAGGGTCTGCAAAAATTGTATCACTCGATGCCTCCAATACCAAGTCGATTTGAACGCCCTCTACGGTGGGCTGAGGTCTGAGCATGTCCACTGTTGTCTGGATCATGTCATGGATGCGGGTCTCTTCCTGTGTTCCGCTTGAGGGTCTGGAAAAATCAAGAAGCTGCCCAATAATCCGGTTAATCCTTGTTATTTCCGACTCGATTCGATCTAAGAAATCCTCTTTCTCTTTATCTGATATCTCCCCTTTTCTGATCAAATCGAAGTATCCAAGGATGATCCCTATGGGGTTCCCGATTTCATGGGCTATACCTGCCGCCAGACGGCCCACAGAGGCAAGCTTCTCTGACCTTATGATTTCGTTCTGTGCCTGTTGAAGTTCCTTGTTGGCCGTCTCCAGGGAAGAGATATGGTCCTTCAGCTCTTTCTTGTTCTCATCCAAGCGCTTTAGCATATTGCTAAGGGAGCGGGAGAGTTTTGCTATCTCATTCCTTGAGGTCTCGTCGGCCAGCGGCAAGAGCTCTCCTTCCTCGTATTCCTCAGCTATGTCTAGGATATTGTGGATCGGCTTCACAACGATTCGAGAAAGAAGGTATATCCCGACTAGGGCAAGTATCATGGTATCCAAGATGATGTAGAGGAGGATCACCTTCTCTGATTTTCTAACGGTCTGGTAGACGGGAGCAAGGGAGGCACTTAGGGTGAGGCCACCTATTGTTCGGCCCGCGAAAAGAAGGGGTTCTGAAATTCTGACCTCCTCTTGGCCCAACCAGATGACCCCCCACGAACTTCCACTGAAATTGACTGATCCTATTCCGGTTTCCATGGCGTCCCTGGTTATGGCCGTGTAATGTTCTCCTGCTTCGGCTAATGTGCCCACGGTAAAGATGAGATCCCCCTTGCGGTCCACAATCGTTGCGCCCGCGAAATCTCCTTCGGCAAGGAGTTTTGTCATACTCCCCCTGAGGTTAGGATCTAACCTGAGATTTGCTAATTCCGTTTTCTTGAGGTGGGTGAGTTGTCCCAGATTTTGCTCAAGGGCACGGATCAGTAACCGTCCTGACCGTATCCTGGCACGGATAAGATCCCTTTCTGCGAATTTCACCATGACCACGTTGATCAAGAGCATGGCAGAGACAATCAGGAAGATCAAATGGGATAGTATCCCTGTCCTGAGGCTATAAATGGGCAGTTTCAAGATACGACTCTGCTACTCAAGTTTAGGTAATGGGACCACAAGTGTCTAAGCTCTGTCCCGAAAAAGAGATATACCAGGGTCCCAAGGACGAGGAACGGACCGTATGGTATGGTCTCACTAAATCTTCTACGAGTGAGCAAAAGGGAGCCTCCACCGATAATGGCACCTGTCAGGGAAGAGATCAGTACGATGTAGGGTAATGCCAGATATCCCATCCATGCGCCGATCATGGCCAGGAGTTTCACATCGCCCAGACCCATCCCCTCTTTTCCCCTGAGCCACTTAAAAACGAGGCCGATAAGATAAAGGGAACCGCCACCCACTATTATGCCGATCAAGGAATCCATCCACGAGAGGCCGTTCAATCTAAAAACAGAGGTTGCGGCCAGACCCACCAGAATCCCGGGGAGAGAAATGAGGTCCGGTATGATTTTGTGATTGAGATCAACAAAGCTGACGATGATCAGGGCGGCGGAAAAGACGAAGAAAAGGAAGTATTGAGGACTCAAGCCGTATCTGAGGAAGAGGGCCGTGCTCAACAATCCTGTCAGGAGTTCGACAATCGGATAACGTATGGATATGGGATGGCGGCAGGACCTGCATTTGCCCAGGAGAATGACGTAACTGACGAGCGGAATGTTGTCATAGAATTTGATCCTTGTACCGCAATGGGGACAAGTGGAAGAGGGATAGATGATGGATTTTCCTTCAGGGATTCGATGGATACAAACGTTGAGAAAGCTTCCCACTATAAGGCCAAACAGAAATGAGAATATGGTCATTATGGCGCCTGAATCCATTGTTGCTTCCTTACCCTAGCTTCTCTCCGCTCCGGAATTGAAATAGTGGGAAACTGGAAAGGTGGATAGATGGGTTTGAGTAAAAGAGGTGATTGATTATGGTTTCCTTCATTTGTTCCCAATAAAATGCTGCAATATTCTAACATCCTGAATTTATTATTACAAGATGCTTGTCATGAACAGACCAGACGACAGACGGCCGAGGACACCCGGCTTCGCCTTATGGCTACGCCGTGGCAAGGAGGACTGACGACAGACGACCGAGGA
>JASFEQ010000389.1:0-4395 GCA_050124735.1 Desulfobacteraceae bacterium
TTTTTCAATAGGTGTCTAGTAACTCGGTTCCTAACAGGCTCTGAGAGTTCAATGAAGGACCGTACAGGTATCACAATATCTCCATTAGGCTTCTGGTCCGCCTCTCTGACCACCCAGTCTTCTGCATGATCTTCCAAAAATTTGTTTTCACCCCTGAGGATATGGGTTAGTTGCCCCAAATGTTCTATGAGCTTGGGTTGGTATTCCAGTAGCTGGGGCAAGAGTTCCAACCGGATTTTGTTTCTCAGATAGTCGGTTTGAAGATTAGAACTGTCGATGACGTATGAGAGGTCTCTAGCCTTCAAATAGGATTCAATCTCATCCCGTTTGATTTCAATCAAGGGTCGAATGATTGTATTATCCCTGGTGGGAGGAATACCGGCCAACCCAGAAGGGCCGCTACCCCTTAAAAGCCTCATGAGGACCGTCTCAGCCTGGTCGTCCAGATTATGGCCTACGGCAATTTTCTTGGCAGACAATTTGCTCTTTAGCTTTTCAAAAAAGGCGTATCGTGCATTCCTCGCCCGTTCCTCCATGGAGGAGGTGCCTTCTAAAGGCAAGGGTGAGGCTTTTTCGGTCTCAAAGGAAAGGCCCATGGCCGAGGCCAGACGTCGGACAAACTGCGTCTCGGCCTCATCCTCTTTTTCCCTGAGTCCGTGGTTATAATGGGCCACAACCAATCCGGTTTCCAACTCTTCTCTGAGTTCATGCAGAATGTGGAGGAGACACACGGAGTCAGGCCCCCCTGAGACGCCCACAATACAGAGGTCTCCCGGATCTAGCATCCGGTAGCGGAAAATGGTCTCTTTGACCTTTTGGGCTGTATCTCTAATTGGATTCATAATAATTGTCAGACATCTTCAGACTCTTTTAGGGGATCCATTGTTTTCTGTTTAAGTCCTTTTACTCCTGCAAAGCGCATGGCTATACCCCTTTTTGAAGCGTTACACTTTAGCATAACCTTCAGAATGTGGATGGTCAACAGCTTGGAGATGCACCTACAGCATCATGAGGTTGATTCTGGCTTGTCACACAATGGCGAATCCCATATAGTCTGAGCCCGAAAAAGGAAGTTCTTATCACCCTTAGCCCTACAGACTTTTTCACATAACTTTTTCAGCTTTTTCCCTTGACATTTACAGTTCTTGTTTCATATAAAGAACATGCGTTTTCTATAAGGAACAAATTTGGATTCCATTATGTCCCCCGCATTCAAAAGAGTGCCAGCCATAGACAAGTGTTTTGCTATCCTGGAGTTGCTTGCCCAATCGAAAGAACCCATGGGCATCAGCGGCATATCCGGGAAGCTTGACCTGAATAAGAGCACGGTTTTCAACATCGTCCATACGCTCACGGACCTTAATGTCCTAGAGAATCAAGGTGACGGCAAATTTGTCTTCGGCACGCGCTTCTATATTCTTGGAAACATGGCGGGGAAGCGCTCTGAGCTCATACAGACCGCACATCCTTATTTGGAGGCGATCAACGAGAAAACCAAGCTTTCCGCCTTCTTAGGGCTTCGTTCCGATGGCCACGTCATTCTTATCGATAAAGTGGATTCGGCCTATGGGATTAAATTGTCATCGGAAATCGGCATGCGGATGCCGATCTTGGCGGGCGCCGGCATTAAGGCGATGCTTTCACAGCTGTCTGATGAAGAAATCGACGAGATCCTCGCTCGAACCGAGCTCAAGAGATATACACCCTACTCCATTATCGATAAGGCGGTGTATAAAGAGGAGATTCTTGAAGTTCGCAAAAAAGGCATCGCCTATGACAGAGAAGAGTATATTGAGGGGATGGTTGCCTTTGCCATACCCATTAAGGCAAACGGCAGGGATCTTCAAGCCGCCATCTGGGCTGTTGGTCTGACGCGCCAGGTGCCCAAGGCCTCCATCCCGGAGTTAACAGAGTTACTAAAAGGGATTTCCGAAGAGATTAATTATCGTTTACAGTAAGGTGCAAAAAACATGAACAAGGGTCGTTGGGCCTTCGGACCGGGCAGAACACCCGATGCCTTGAAATCATCGGTAAACGCCGTTGACTAAGGGCTAATCCAAGAAAGGAGATGTAGTTATGGGAGAAAGAAAAGAGATACTGACGGACTGTACGCTCTGCTATCACAGCTGCGGTTGCAGGGTCACGGTGGAAGACGGGAGGGCCGTAAAGATCGAGGGCCTGGAATCCCATCCCCTCAACAAGGGGAAGCTCTGCCCTAAGGGAGAAAACGCCCTTGAAAACATTTACAGCCCCGACCGAATCAAGCAACCCCTGAAACGGGTAAACGGCGGTTTTGAGGCGGTCTCCTGGGACCAGGCTTTGGATGAGATAGCAGAGAAGCTGGACCGGCTCAGGGAAGAATTCGGACCCCAGACACTGGGTGTTTTCAGTGGCTCCATTGGGGTGGAAAACCTGGAGATGGCAGGCCTGACCCAGAGGTTCAAGGCCGCCTTTGGATCCCCCAATTTCTTCTCTGTCGAGAGTGTCTGCTACCGCATGCGCATCCGCACTCGCCAGATCACTTTCGGCAAGTACCCCGTGGAAGAAAAGGACACCAACCTGTACATCCTCTGGGGCCACAACCCGGATGCCTCTGATTTCCCCCTGAGGATGGCCATGGAGGAAAACCTGGCCAAGGGGGCCAGGCTGGTGGTGATTGATCCCAAGCACATCCCGCTGGCAGACAAGGCAGAGATGTACCTCAGGATACGACCGGGTACGGATGGGGCGCTGGCCATGGCCATGATGAACGTCATCGTCAACGAGAAGCTCTACGACGAGGCATTCATCGAGGAGCACACCCTCGGTTTTGACAAACTGGTCCCCCACGTGCAGCAGTACACCCCGGAATGGGCCGAGGAGATCACATGGGTGTCGGCCGATGACATCCGCAAACTCGCCCGAATGTTTGCCGGCACAAAGGGGGCGAGCATCTTTCAGGGAACCTGTACCCAGGATCAGACGGCCAACGGCACCCAGAACAGCCGCGCCTTTTCCATCCTTCAGGTGATCACGGGCAACATCAATGTGCCCGGCGGTTGGGTGATCAGCCCCCGGCTTGCCTTCGGCAACGTGGGATTGAAGGTGGAAGGGGAGCCCCTGGGCGCGGACCAGTATCCTCTATTTTTTGAGGTCTGGGGCCGCAAGAGCCCCTATGGTGTTGTGACGGTCGTACCGGAGAGCATCCCCGATAAACTGAAGGCCTTTCTGGTGGTGGGGGGCAATCCCCTGGTTTCCATGCCCGACACCAATGCCTTTCGGGAGGCCTTTCGAAAGCTCGACCTCCTCGTTGTCCATGACATGTTCATGAGCGAGACCTGCAAGGAGGCCCATTACGTGCTGCCCGCCTGTTCCCACTTGGAGAAATGGGGCGTGGCATACACCTACAATGTCTGTCACTGCATGCCCTATTTGATGTTGCGCAAAAAATGTATCGAGCCTCTCCACGAGAGCTGGTCCGAGTGGAAGCTTTACACGGAGTTGGGCAAGCGTCTGGATATGGCGGACCGGTTCCCCTGGAAGTCTGAGGAGGAACTGGTGGCCTTTGAGCTGAGCCCTTCTGGTCTGTCCTTTGATTATCTCATGAATGAAAAGCCTGAGGGGGATTTTTACCAGGAAAAGCAATACGGCATTGAAGAGGGCCAGTTCCGCACCCCTTCTCACAAGATCGAGATATACAGTGAGGCCCTGGAGCAGGTGGGCTTTAGTCCCCTTCCGGACTATCAGGAACCGGAAAGGAGTCCCATGGGCGCTGCCAAGGAGTTTCTGGACAAGTACCCCCTGATCCTCTCCACAGGGAACCGCAACTACTACTACACCCACAGTCAACATCGCAACGTCAAGGCGTTGAAAGAGGCCTATCCTGAGCCTCTGACCGAGATCGGCCCACAGACTGCCAAAAAGTACAGCATTTCGGATGGGGATCAGATCGTTGTGACGACCAACAGGGGGCAGGTCACGATGAAGGCATCGGTGAACGACAGGGTCGCAGAAGGGGTGGTCTTTGTGCCCCACGGCTGGCCCAAGGAGGCCAATGCCAACCTGCTTACCGATGTCCAGTGCAGGGAGTGCATCCTGGGGTATCCTGACATGAAATCCCTCATGTGCTCCATCCGTACGGCTGACGCTTAGGAGGCACCGTAGAATAGGGATCCTGTAAACACGTGTATAGATGTAAAAGGAAGTTCTTATCACCGAATGGAAAGTTATGACGTTATCCATTGCGAAGAAGGGCTCTGCCAGAACGACGATCATGAGCTGATTCAGGAGGAGCCCCTTTTGATCCGCGTTGATGACAAGCCCTACTCTGTTGTTATGCGGACGCCTGGTGAAGAGATACCCCATGTTGCAGGGTTCTGCCTTGGTGAAGGGCTTGTGGATAGCGCGAATGATTTC
>JASFEQ010000390.1:0-4390 GCA_050124735.1 Desulfobacteraceae bacterium
ATGTTGGTCCACAACGGACCTGAGCTTTTCAGCAATTTCTTGAGCGGCCTGGTCCCACGAGATCTCCTGAAAATCATCACCGACCCTCTTCAGCGGGTGAGTCAGGCGCTGGTCATGGTGCTGATGATAGCTCACATTCAGGCCCTTTCTGCAGACATATCCCGCACTGCGTGGGTTGCTTTTATCCGGCCGTATTTTGACTAGGCGGTCATCCTCCACCAAGGCCTCTAGGCCGCAGTTCTGCGCACACAGCACGCAGCTCGTCTTCTGCCACTCTCCCATATCTCACCCTCCTCAACGGGAATCAAAGCGCAACTTCTCTTTTCCACAAGGCTATGACCAAGGCTCGTATATTGAGTATATTGAGTCAAGCAATTTCTCGAACTCGCTCTGATAAAGACTTCATATCAACAGTCGCAAGAATTTTAGACCGGAGGGCCTCAAGTTACCCTATCTTTGAGAATTTGGTCGAAGGTAAGCCCATGAAGCTTCAAACAATACAGATGCACAGATAACCCCTATCGCAAGCACCTGCCACATGGTCAAAGATAAGTTGAGAAACAGGACGGCCAGAAAAGCGGCGATTACAGGCTTGAGAAAGAAAATGTAGCTCCCACGGGTAATGTCTGGAACGGCTGATAGACCCCCAATCCAGAGATATTGGGTGATGGTGGTGTTCCACAGGGCTATTGTCAGCAGAGACGCGGCTTGGGGCGCAGGCCGATCAAAGAGGGTCAAGGGATTCACCCAGATATTCCAGAAAACCCCCACCACCAACCACAGGCCCACGGCGCCCATCATCATGGTGATGGCTGTTATTCGCAGGGCCCCGTATTTACCAACGATTGGGCGCGCCATGACGACGTAAAGTCCGACCAAGAAGGCGCATATCATGGCCATGAAAACGCCGATCAGGTTTTGGCTCGACCCGGCCAGTTTGGCCAGATAGCCATCCGTAATGAGCAGTGCCACGCCCAAAACCGCGCTTACCCCTGTGACGACCTTGGCACCGGTGAAGGGCTGCTTGTTAAGCCAGAGATTGATTAAACCCACAAAAATAGGGATCGTCGTGACGAGGGTAGCCACCTGGGGGACCGTTGCAAAATCAAGAGACCAGTGGAACAGGAGGTAACCAAAGGTAATACCCAGCACGGAAAGTCCTAACAGTCTGCCAGCATGGGTCTTGAAAGGTTCAATCAGGTCTCGGCTTGATGGAAAGATAAGGGATAGAAGGACGAGTCCTGCGCCTCCTATGAGAAAGCGCCATACGGACAGTTCGGGACCTGCCACACCAGAGAGTACTGACACGAACTCGCTGGAAGCATGACCGGTTACGCCCAGAAATACCGCCAGATACGCCACGGATGCATACTTGTGCCACAGGCCCATCATAACTCCATTGCAAAATCGATAAGTGCCTCTGCCAGGGCTTCAGGCCGCTCCATCGGTATGAGATGCCCTGCATCGCGCATGTCCACACGTCTCCCATTGGGTAACCTGGCAAAGAGTTCAGCAACATCATTGAGATCCAGAAAAACCCTGTCCTGAAGACCAGTAACCACGAGGACTGGAAGATGGAGACTTTCGTATGGAATCTCCCAATCCGCCGAGCGGCCAGCCTCTGCCAGCAGCTTGTAATGGCCGCTATCCAATGCAAGGGGTTCATAAGGCTCAGGCTTTAGAAAATTCCCTCGATTGCCGGCCTGCCAGTCTTCATTCATGAGCAGAGGCAGGTAGAGGTCCCGGAAAAGATCCAGTCCGCCCACCTCTGCTGCACGGACCATGGCATCTCCGATCCATTGGAGGCGGGGCCCGTTGCGCCGAAGGGTATTGATAAGGACTATCCCAAGGGCGTTAGCCCCCGAGACATATGCCTGGACCGCGAAAAGCCCGCCTATAGATAGCCCCACAAAGACAGGTCGCACGGGCTTTACCTGCTCCAGCAGTCGACCCGCGTCTTCCACAATAAGGCCGTCGTTAAGTTCAAGGTCCTTGGAAAACCGGGTTTGACTTTGTCCTCGCATGTTGTAGAGCAGCGTGCCATGGCCTTTTTCTCTGACCATGGGCCCAATCACATCCTCCCAACCGCTAATGTCCCCTGTTAGGGCATTGAAGAAGACAAATGTGCAGCCCTCTGCCTTGTTGGGTTCCGTGTATTCATAAAATATGCAAACTTGAGGTCCTAACAGTAGCTCTGGCATGATCATTGGCCTCCACAGGATTACGGATTGTTGGTTTCACCACTTTGTTTCTTATTGTTTTTAACCGCCCCGCTCCCCTAGAGCGGTAACCGGGAATATTATGAAGCTTGAACCTCATAACCTGCGGCAATCTTGCAGGCGTCTCTCCCGAGATGGTTACTTTGGACCGGACCATGGCATTTCATCATCAAAACCATCCCCTGGGAAAAGTTACTATGGTCTTATAGGGTACTCTCTCAACGATGTCAAACCTTCATTCCCCCGAGTCATTGCAACCTGCCGGTTTTGTCGATTATATTTGACTCAAACCCCCTGATTTATGTATAAATTCACTCACAAAGTTCTCGATTTCCTTTTCGATTTGAGCTGAAACGATTTTTCATTTGCAGAATCGGACCTGGTTCTCATCTCATTTCACCCTCCGGTGAATTCTAAAAAACCTGAGTGCTTCTGTTTGAAACCTAAGAGGTGGAGCTTCATGGCACAAGAGGGTTTTAAACGCAAACTTACCGCTATACTGAGTGCCGACGTCGTCGGTTACAGCCGCCTCATGGGCGATAATGAGGGGGCGACCATCCGAACATTGAAAATTTACCGAGCGGCGATGGGCCATCTTATCCAGCACCACAGAGGTCGCGTGGTGGATACCATTGGTGACAATCTTCTCGCGGAGTTTACCAGTGCTGTGGATGCAGTGAACTGCGCCGTAGAGATTCAGAGGGATCTTGCCGAGAGAAACGCCCAGTTACCCGATGGTCGTAAAATGGAGTTTCGCATCGGTGTCAATGTTGGAGATGTTGTTGAGGAGGAGGATCGGCTTTACGGGGACGGTGTCAATATTGCAGCTCGGATGGAAGCGCTTGCTGAAACAGGTGGTATTTGTATCTCTGGTAGAGTCTACGATCAAGTCGAAAATAAATTAGATTTAAAGTATGCGTTCTTAGGCGAACAAAAAGTCAAGAACATCACAAGGCCGGTCAGGGTATATCGGGTGTCATCTTCTCTGGGTGCCGCTGCCCGTGTCCCTGATTTGACGCAACTTGAACAGGACTATCGAGAACGACTCAAAGCTCGCTACCTCGAAGAGGCAGCCTACTATGTTCCTCTGGCTGGTGAAACCACTGAGGTCATGCCCAACCAGCCAACGAAAGCGCCCCGCACGGCGCGTCGACGCAGACGCCGGGCCAAGTTCGAGTATCACGAATGGATACCCACTGGCGAGGATATCAAACAAGTCAAACTTGACTCCTTACGGGAAGCGGTGGATAAATACCCTTGTGTTATTCTTTTAGGCGACCCCGGCTGTGGCAAAACAACGGCTCTCGAAAACCTGGCCTACCAATTTTCAGACCACCCTGACAAGTTACCCGTTCCCCTGCACTTGAGTGAATTTGACTCCAGCATGTCATTGGAAGATTTCATCATTCAGGGTTTGGGCGGTTCGCTTGAGGCTGGCCACTGGGGAGCGCAGGAACTGGCGTCTAATCTGGAAGCATACCTGGAAGCAGGCAGACTTTTCTTTTTGTTTGATGCCTTAAATGAGATGCCGTTAAAGGGTTATCGCGAACACAGCTTGGCTTTGCGTCGATTCATTGACCAAAGGGCTGCCCAAGGCAATCGCTTTCTGGTAACCTGCCGGATACTGGACTACAGCGAGGAATTGTCAGGCCTTCAAAGAGTTGAAGTGCAGCCGCTTAGTGATGATAAAATCCAGCACTTTTTGCAGAATGAGTTGCCAGAAGAATGGGAGGCTCTATGGCAAACGTTGAGCCAAAGCGACGATAGCCCACATTGCCTGCTGGAAATGGCCCGAAACCCTTACTTGCTGACCGTTATGATCGACGTGTTCGAGGAAGACAGCCAATTAAGCCAGAACCGGGCCGACCTGATGCGGCGTTTTACACAGATTCTGCTGGGTTGGGCCAAGGCCAAATGCCCACCTGATCAATGGCTAAACGCTGATGTGCAATATGAAGCCCTCTCGGTCATGGCTTTTGAAATGCAAGCGCGCTCCGGTTTTGGGACCAAAGTGAAAACTGAGCAGGTCAAAACCGTTATGCCTTACCAGGTGCAGCCCGACCCAAACTGGCCGTCACAACCTGCCCCGCCCGACCAGATCTTGAGCCTGGCCGCTAATGCCAAGATTATTGAAATGCCGGTAGATCGCTCGACTGTGCGCTTTTACCACC
>JASFEQ010000391.1:0-4387 GCA_050124735.1 Desulfobacteraceae bacterium
ACGGGATTTGCTTGGTCAAAGCATCATAAACCTTGTCGGAATCCCTGACTCCCTTGGTGAGCCCTGTTTCCAGATAGTGGGGGGCGATGGCATTGACACGGATGTCATGCTGGGCCCATTCTAGGGACAAGCTCTTTGTCAGGAGAATGACTCCCGCTTTTGAAGCACAATAGGCAGGTGCACGCGGAACCCCCGCAATGCCCGCAGTGGATGCAATGTTCACAATGCTTCCACCGCCCGTCTTTATCATGGATCCACCCACATATTTGCAGCAGAGAAAGGTCCCCCTCAAATTTATCCCCATAACCTGATCCCACTCTTCTATAGGGAGCTCTTCAGTGGGCGTGTAGCTCAACTGCGTAACACCTGCGTTATTAATCAGGATATCTACCCTTCCAAATTCTGACATTATCTTTTGACTCAGGTTTTTTACCTCTGCTTCGTTGGATACATCCGTCCTTGCAGCAATACACCGCGCGCCTGCACCTTTGATCTCCTCCTCTGTCTTTTCCGGATACGCAATGTCGGCCAGCACTAAGGAAGCACCATACTGAGCAAAGCCCAACGCAATCTCTTTTCCCAGACCCCTTGAGGAACCTGTAACCAGTGCGATCTTCCCATCCAGCCTAAATATGTGCTGCGGATTCATCATTTCCCTCTGACTCTTGCCATCGAGGAACCGTGTAATCTATGCTCCAGCCTTTAGACCCCAAACATATTGCCCCTCGCCCCCCTTCTCTTCCTATCCGACAACGCTCACCACCGCCTCAATGATCTTTTTATAACCCGTGCAGCGGCAAAGGTTGCCGGCCATTTTCTTCCTTATGATCTCTTCCGTGGGACGCTCCTCTTCATCCAGTATGCCCTTGGCAGTCATGATCATTCCCGGTGTGCAGAACCCACATTGAACCCCGCCCTTCTCCACAAAGGCTTTTTGAAGAGGATGCAGTTCAGCATCCTCACTCAAGCCCTCTATGGTGACAACCTCGTTGCCCACCGCATCCAGGGCCAGCATGAGGCACGACAGATGGGCCTCGCCATTTATAAGGACCGTGCAGGCCCCGCAGGCTCCAAGATCGCATCCCCGTTTTGTCCCCGTTAGACCCAGGTTGTCCCTGAGCGCCTCAAGTAGGGTCTGATTGGGAGCAACCAACACCTCATAAATGTCCCCATTAATATTCAGCTCAACGCCCTGCTTCATCATCTTGAGCTCCCTATCGCATCATTCATGCTGCATCGAAGAAGTACCCCCATCATCCTTCTCTTGTATGAGGGAGAATAGACAGAATTCTTGACCGGCTTGGCCTCTTCGGCGGCGAGGCCGGATGCCTCTTCCACCACTTCCTCATTGAGATCCTTTCCCTTCAAAACCCCTTCAATGTTTTTAGCCCTTAAGGGCCTCCTATCTACGGCCGTGAAGGAAGCCCTGTATGCCTTTTCCTCCGTGGACGCCCAAAAGGCATGGCCCACAATGGGAAAATCTATACTCTCGCGATTGGAGAACTTGATGTAGGTGGAAAATCCCTTCATGGCCTCTTCCGGGATGGTCACCTCTGTCAATATCTCCCCTTTTTTGAGAACCAGTGGGGTTTTCCCATCCCCGGAGAAAAAACGCTCCAGTGGCAGCTCCCTCGCCTTCCCTTTACTCTCCAAAATCACCTGAGCGTTTAGGACCATAAGGGCGGGGGCCACATCACCGCAATAGCTGGAATAGCAGATCTCCCTCTTGTTGACCACGTGACAGATCTCCCCTCCTGCTTTGTAGCAGGTGGGCCTGGCACTCCGCCACCACTGGGACTGATTGAAGTACATGCACCTGTTTTGCTGACACAGGTTGCCTCCAAGGGTCCCCATGCTCTGGTGGTGATAGGAACCTACGGAAGAGGCGGCCTGGGCAAGGGCGGGCACTTTTTCTCTCACGAGTGGTGTGGAGTATATCTTTTTGAGGGGTGTAAGTGCCCCTATCTTCAAGGTGCCATTGTCCTGCGCTATGAAGTCCAGGCCGGATACCCTCTTTATGTTCACCACCACGGATGGCAATTCCACCCTGTGCTTCATGTTGACCAAAAGGTCCGTCCCGCCCGCCAAAACCTTGGCCGCTGGATCTTTATTCAGGATGGCACAGGCCTCTTTAATGCTCTTGGGTTCCGCGTATTCAAATCTTGGCAATCTCACGGTATCCGCTCTTTTTACATCCCTTATAATTCTTCACTCACCACATAATTACAAAGCCTGAACAGGAGAAATCAACTTAATATCACCCTAACCCTAGAAATTCAAACAGTACATCAATTTCAACTTTAATTTTTTCGCTGAAACTCTTCACTTCCGCTGTACTAGATAACGCTGAGCAGCGTGCGGGAGAATACCCGGTTTCCGATCTGGAAGAGAGATATTTTTCGCAAGGTCGAGGAGATCGAGGGATTGTGCGGGGGCATACCTTGAGTATGCCCCATCCCGCTCTTGGAGCGGGATGAAAAAGGAGCGTTTCCGCACGGAAACTAATCGAATAGGGCGTTCACAAATTCGGACGCATCGAAAGGCCTGAGATCATCCAGCCTTTCGCCGATCCCAATATATCTTATGGGGAGTCGAAGCTGTTGACATATGCCCACCACGATGCCTCCCTTCGCCGTCCCGTCCAGCTTGGTCAGGATAATATCTGTCACGCCAATGGCCTTATGAAACATTTCAGCCTGGGAAAGGGCATTCTGGCCAGTGGTTGCATCCAGAATCAGCCATATCTGATGAGGCGCGCCGGGCAGCTTCCCCCTCGCAACGCGCTGGATCTTTTCAAGCTCATCCATGAGGTTCGTCTTGGTATGCAGACGGCCTGCTGTGTCTATGAGGACCACATCTATCTCTCTTGCTTGGGCTGCGGAAATGGCGTCAAAGACCACTGCGGATGGATCAGAGCCCGTTTTTTGCCTTATGACCTCCGCATCCACCCTCTCTCCCCAGATGCCCAGCTGTTCAATGGCCGCCGCCCTGAATGTGTCGGCTGCCACCAGCATGACCCTCTTGCCCTGCGCTTTGAAATGGTGTGCTGCCTTGCCGATGGTGGTCGTCTTGCCCACACCGTTCACTCCGATCACCATAATGATCAGGGGTTCCCCAGGACCCGGGCTTTGATGCTCAGTTGCGGGTACATGAAGGAAGGAATGGATGTGTTCCTTCAAGGCGGCCTTGAGCTTCTCAGGATCATCAAGTTCTTTCCTCGCCACGGCTGCCTGAACCAGATCAATCAATTCCTGCGTTGTGGCCACACCCAAATCGGATGTGAAAAGGATTTCCTCTAGCTCATCCAGGAGATCCGAATCGATCTCTTTCTTGCCAAAGATGAGTTGATCCAGCCTGCCTGTCAGTCCGGATCTCGTCTTTGAAAGGCCCTGTCGCAGCCTCTCATAGAAACTCCCGTCCTCTTTTGCTTCTTTTCTCTTCTTCCTTCTGAACAGCCTAATCATACGTTGCTTGGCGCCTCCCATCCCTGTGATCGGGAATGGCAATCTTGCATTTTGCGATTTTTGCTCTCAACCGATATACGCCACTTACATGGAGTACTAGAGTAGCCGACTTCGCCACAGTGGCCTAAGGCTACGACGGCTGAATTGGAGTGATGGAGTAGAGGGACTAACAGGCTTATATCACACTTCACGAGCACAAAAAAGTAAGCAGTAGGGAGTGGGCACCTTACTGCCTACTGCCTACTGCTTACGGCCGACTGAAAGACTGGTGGGCTAGTTCTCTCTGAGCTCCTGGAGATCCACAGATACCATCTTTGATACGCCTGCCCTCTCCATGGTCACCCCGTAAAGCCTGTCCACAATCTCCATAGACCTGCGGTTGTGGGTCACGAGGATGATCTGTGAATATTTCCGAATCTCTTTCAAAAGCTCATTGAAACGATCAATATTGGCCTCATCAAGGGGAGCGTCCACCTCATCCAACAGGCAGAATGGACTGGGCCTGATCAGATACAGGGAAAATAGGAGAGCCATGGCCACAAGGGCCTTTTCACCGCCAGAGAGCAAGCCCATATGGCTCAACTTCTTGCCCGGCGGACGGACCTCCACGAGGACACCGCTCTCCAGCGGTTTTTCAGGATCTAACAGTCTCAGCCCTGCCGTGCCCCCATTGAAGAGGATTGGAAAGACCGATTTCAACTTCCTATCCACGTCATCGAATGTCTCTCTAAATTTCTCTAAAGAGGTTCTGTTGATCTTTCTGATGGCCTTTTCGAGTGATTCAATGGAATTCAGGAGATCTTCCCGCTGTGTCGTCATAAATTCGTGCCTTTCTTTCAGTGCCTCATGCTCCTGAATGGCCGTGAGATTGACCTCGCCCATTCCATCCTTCCATTTTTTCTTTCGCTCCAATTCATCCCTCG
>JASFEQ010000392.1:0-4386 GCA_050124735.1 Desulfobacteraceae bacterium
CTATGGCCTCGGAATTCGGGTGCCTACTTCTTCCGGCATTCTCTCTCCAAACTCCTTCGTTAGGAACAGCCTCCCTTTAAATTCTGGACAGTTTCCTCGATAATCCTCTGGGCTTCTGACAAATCCTCCCTGTTCAAAACCCCTCCCACGAAAAAACCGTACTGAAATATAGCTTCACCTTTTTGTCCTTCCCCTAAAATAATCTGATAATCATCTTTTTTTGACGATGACATCTTCTCATTTTGAGATTTGAGGAAATCCCCGTATTTTGCGAACGCTTCTTTTGCTTTTTCGCTTGAAGCGCTTTTGACCAGAAATACCTGGTAGCTGCCTCCCCCGCTCTTGTATTCCACCCGATAGCCATTCTCCAGAAAAGACTGCCCGAGGAAGTTCTTGGGTATGAACCGCTTACTCATTTGCACCCTGTTCTTGGTGGGGAAACAGGCAAATAGTTTTGGCTCAGAATAGGTTCCCTTAATTTTGGCGGCAATAACACTTGCCAGCACCATGAGGATTTCTTCTGTATCTGAGGACACTTGAAACGATGTGAGCTTTACATAATATTGACCTTTCCAAAAATTAAGGACATTTTCCCCCAAGTAGCCCTGAACCCCTATGTTAATGAGACGGTCTTCGGTTGAGCGCTCAGCAACATATATGCCGAATGCATGCTTTGGGTCCTTCATCTGAAATATTTCAATGGCCATGGACCTAGCGCCGTCTGTGGATCTATATTCCAAAGTCACCACAAGTTGGAAGCCATAATCGATATACATTTCTGCCTGTCCATTGATGTATTCCCACAAGTTTTCAGGTTCGAAGAATTGCGGACTTGAAACGGCATGCCAACCAGGGCTCTCAGCCTCTTTAGGGAGCAAGCCTATCAGCAGCTCCATATTTCTGGTCAATTCATCACGTGAGACCGCGTCGGAAACCAGTGGATTAATAAGAGGGACACAAATGATGGAAATCACTGCAAGAAGAAAGCTACTCTTTTTTTTCATTGATTTCTCTGTACAATTCAAATTATATGCATCTGCTTTAAACCGGGTACCTAGTTATGAGGAAATTCAAACGATCGGTTATGTTTATTCCATAACGACACGTGGCAGTGCATTTTCCACATCCTCGACAAGCCTGCAGGCTGTGCTCTGCCGGAAGTGTATCGATGGTCCATTCAGACTCAATGAGATTACCATAGCCCTCTGCATACATGTAAGCCCTCATAAGTGCAGGGATGTGAACTCCTCGTGGACAGGAGGGGACACAGGAGCCACACTGCTGGCAATAAAGAGGCTCCCCTAGCATTGATGATATCTTTAGATCTCTCTTTTCTTCCTCTGACAATGAGAGATCTCTCATCACACTCAAGTCTAAATCCATCTGCTCGAACGTGGTCATCCCTGGTATAGTTGTACACACGTTTGGGTCGTTCAGGACCCATTTGATGGCGGCCCCATGGTTGACTTCCACGGTTTTTTCCCGGTTCAATTTTACTCCACCCTGAGTTTTCATAGCTATTACACCTAAGCCTTTTTGGGCGGAGTACTCGACGGCCTTTTTTACCTCTTCTTTGTGCTTCTGCATAAAGTTGTATGAAGTAAGGATGACATCCCATATGCCTGCATCTGCGGCAGCACGGATCGTTTCCGGTTCATTGGAATGGGTAGTGATTCCAATAAACCTTGCCTTACCAGACGCCTTAGCTTTTGCAAATACATCCATCATTGGTTCATGGGTCGACATTAGAGGGCCGTAACAGTTATGAAGATAGAGGATATCTACATAGTCTGTGCGAAGGCGCTTAAGGCTTGTTTCTAGCTGTTTGTTAAAATTACTTTCAGTAGCTCCAACATATCTCCCTCTTCCTTCACGGACAAAAGCTTTTTTCTCCCTGTCTCGAGCAAACAGCATCTTAGTGGCAACGTAAACCTCATTCCTACATTTTCGTTCCTCCAATATCCGTCCTATGACTTTTTCGCTATTGCCCCTCAAATAGACATGTGCGGTATCTAGGTGTCTAATTCCCATATCGAGGGCTTTTCTTATCAGATCGGGGCTATCAGAGTTCATCACGCCAAAGCTTACCACAGGAATTGACAGACCGGTTCTGCCAAGAGTCCGATACACCATTTTTGGCGATTTGCCTATCTCTTCACTGGCTGCTTTGAGGGGTTGAACACCGAGGCCGGCAGTGATCAAACCAAGTGCCGTCTTTAAGATGAATTCTCTTCTATTGATACCTTCAATTGCCATGACTCTCTCCTTCTGTTGAATTTGTTCCTTTGAAGGGATCTTGCCTCTCGAATCTACTGCTGGGGGAGATGTCCGAGAGACCTGAACAGTCTCAACACCGTTCCAATTCCCAATCAACAATTCATACAATATGCCTTGTCATCAGTCGAGAACTATATTTAAAACATGGCCTGAACATCTTCTTTGATTTCCTTGATATTGGCCATGGCCACTGCCATGGTACTGATGTAGCCATGACTTAATATCCATTTGAGAGCGTCTTTAAATGTGGGCTTCATGACACCATCAGAGGAATAGGGACCACCTGAACAAGTTTTCATAGCAACGATTCCTATTCCGTTGTTCTCAGCCTTTTTAAGTTCGTCCTCCAATGCGGACTGGTTCCACTTGCTGTAATATCCAGCTCTCGAATGTCTATATGAGCCTTTGTGATTGTAGGGAACCATGATTACATCATAAAACTTGCTTTGATTGGCATCTCTTAACATTTCCAACTGATTGGAATGAGATGAAAACCCACAGGCCCGTATCTTCCCTTTTCTTTTTGCCTCAAAGAAGAATTCCATGACAGTATCATCATTAATGATTTGCGTTTTGCTGGCCCCGTGCAGAAGCATAATGTCAATGTAATCGGTCTGAAGGGCATGAAGGCTTTTGTTCAGGGAGGTCTCCATCATGGTACGGAGGCTCTTTCGCATCTCTTGTGTATCAAGAGCTTCCCCCCTCTCCGCAGTGCGGATGCGCATCTTAGACTGGATGATGACCTTCTGGCGGATCCCTTTGATCACCTTTCCCAGCATGTCCTCATGCTGCCCCCTGAAATAACGTCGACCCGTATCAAGAAAGTTGATACCGGTCTCCAGAGCCGCCTTTACCAGGGATGGCTCTAGTGTGCGGGAGGCACCGTAGCCGACTGCCGACACTTTAATTCCGGTCCTTCCGAGTGTGCGGTACTCAGATATCTCTTGAGTCTGCGTTTTCTGGGGTTTGGCCAGGAGACGGGGAGCCTTTCCCAAAAGTCCTACACCCAAAAGTCCCGCAGCGGATATTTTGAGAAATTCTTTCCTGGTAATGAAATGATCCCTTTCTTCCACCATTTTTCTATCCTTTTTACTATAACTCCGATGCTCTATTCTATAGGGTAAATTTGATCCGGTAATAAAGGTTAGTTTATCATAAATACGGGCTATGGCGATGCCATTTTCGAGGTTTTGAAAAGCGTTACTTCCGAAAGTTTTCTCTAGAATATTCCGCAAAGACACTTTCCTTCAAAAATAAAGCTGATACGGAACTTGTAATTGGCACTTTGCCCAAGCCAAGTCTGAAGTGAGATAGAACGAGGCACAATACGTTGTGGTTCCTGAAAAGGCTACTTGAGAGCATATTTTTTGCCAAAAGGTTGAATCTGACTGAATCAGGATTCATTGCAGGTTACATCTGCAAATCGAAAGTTTTTGGGCTTTTGGAAACTCAACAAGTATAGATCCTATGCAGGGTCCCCTTGGTCAACCTTTGGTGATATATTTGAGCATCACTAAAAACCAACCAAAGGAGGATTGAGATGAAAAAGACCAAAGGAACCCCGCGGAATGAAGATAACAGAAAAGATAAGGTATTGCAATTGGCATTTGAACTGGGTCACAGCAAGTGGAAATTGGTCTCCAGTGACGGCGGGAAAATGAGAAGCAAAGGGATTGCTGCCAGGAATCTGGATCAAGTGCAAGAAGAAATTGAGACGGCCAAGGTACGATTTAAGCTCAGAGGGGATGTAAGGATTGTGAGCTGTTATGAGGCTGGACGGGATGGTTTTTGGTTGCACCGTTATTTATTGAGCTGTGGGATAGAGAATCTGGTGGTGGACTCCTCCAGCATTGAGGTGAATCGGCGTAAAAGGAGGGCCAAGACGGACCGTATAGATGGGAGGAAACTTCTAAATATGTTGATGAGGTACCAGGCTGGGGAGAGGAGACACTGGAGTGTGGTCAATGTTCCAAGTGAGGAGGCTGAAGAGGCGAGGCATTTGCACCGGGAGATGGAGGTTTTAAAGGTGGAGCGAAACATGCACCGCAACCGAATCAAGAGTCTTTTGATCCAGCAGGGCATTGCATTTAGCAATCCCAGCAGCAGGAA
>JASFEQ010000393.1:0-4380 GCA_050124735.1 Desulfobacteraceae bacterium
AAGGGCAAATTCCTGAGCGCCGACAAACAGTGCATTGTCAGGCTGATGACACCATTGAGGGTCCGTTATGAAGAGGCGTACCTGAAGGCCTATCCATTCGACAAATTGATTGATGGAATGATGAGCGATCATATGGTTGAAGAGACGGCAGAGATCATGTCAGCCGCGATTAGAGAAGGTTTTGGTGTCAATGTGATCATTAATAATCGTGCGGGCGGGAATGCGCCACTCATCGCTCAAAAGGTTTCAGAGAAGTTTCTAGAAAAGCTACCCAAGGAGGAGTAGCGCATGAAATGTGACTTTCGCGTTTTGAAAATATTACTTTTATCCTAAATCATTGTGGGGTATGCTTGCACGCAACTATGTTTGAGCATGACGCAGAGATCGTATTCAACAAAAAGATCGCTCCCCATACCTACTTGATAGGGTTGCGTTCTTCTGAAGTGGTGGCGGCGGCAAGACCGGGACAATTTGTCATGCTTCGTGTCCGGTCTGGAATTGCCCCTTTGTTGAGAAGACCCTTTTCCATAGCAGGCACCAAAGAAGGTGAACTGTTGCTTATCCTCTACCGCGTGGTGGGTAAAGGTACGGCTATCATGGCCGAAACAAGAGAAGGTGAGAGGCTCTCATTGCTCGGCCCACTTGGTAAAGGGTTCGAGCTGCCAAAGCGCAATCAAGCATCCCTTTTGGTTGCCGGTGGCATAGGCATTGCCCCGCTCTTTTTCTTGATACAGGACATGAACTCAAGATCAGTCCATTTGATGACAGGTTTTGGCTCTGCGGATGAAATAATAGGGATTGATCAATTTGGCGATTTCCCCATAGACGTCTCCATAGCAACGGATGACGGCACTGCGGGTCATGGGGGTCCGGTCACGGATCTCGTGGAAGCGTTTTTGAGTAATCTTACCCCAAATAAGCATGCTTTATCAATTTTTGCATGCGGCCCTGAACCGATGCTTAAGAAGGTGGCCACTATGGCGCTTGATAGGGGTTTGCTCTGTCAGGCCTCCCTTGAGGCAGCCATGGCCTGTGGAGTAGGGGCATGTCAGGGATGTGCCATAAAGGCCTCTGCTGATGAAAAACGCGACTATTACCATGTGTGTGCAGACGGACCCGTTTTCCCTGTAACGGCGATCGATTGGGATTCGCTCTAAAGTGCGAGAATATATTAGCCGCAGACTAGCGCAGACATCAAAGACAGAAGGACTTGTATTCGTCAGAACAAGGAGTGGTAAATGAAGTCAGGGCAATTGCTTAAAATTTAGGGGAGAGGGACATTGAGGAAACAATAAACCAGTTTATTGTTTCCTCAATGTCCCCCTTCCCCTGTTCAATCCCGCCGAGCAGGATTGAACCCTGCTATGCGGGGATTTTAAGCATTTGTTGTTCATCCGCGTCTGTGTCTATCTGTGTGGGTCTGTGGTTACTTAATGCTAGAGACCTATTGGCTGTGAGAAGTCTATGTCTAAGCCTGATCTGAGCGTAAAACTAGGTCCTTTGGAATTGAAGAATCCGGTCATGACCGCGTCAGGGACTTTTGGTTATGGTCAAGAGTTTGAGGGCCTTGTGGACCTTAATCTCTTGGGGGCAATTATCGTCAAAGGGCTTTCGCTTGAACCCAAAGCGGGTAACCCTCCGCCCAGGATCGTGGAGACCCCATGTGGGATGTTGAATGCCATCGGTCTGGCCAACATCGGCCTGGACGCATTCATGAAAGAGAAATTGCCCTGGCTTCAGAGTCTGGACACGGAAGTGATCGTTAATATCTACGGGCACAGCATCGACGAGTATGGAAAGCTGGCTGCTGCATTGAAAGGTGTTCATGGAATATCTGCTCTAGAGGTGAATATCTCCTGCCCCAATGTGGAATGCGGGGGCATGGTGTTTGGCAAGGATCCTGATGTTTCGGCAAAAGTAACAGAAAGGGTCGTGAACAATACGGATAAGCCGGTGATTGTCAAATTGTCCCCGAATGTAACGGATATCCGTCTCGTGGCCAAGGCCGTGGAAGGGGCAGGAGCGCATGCACTTTCACTCATCAATACTTTGACGGGTATGGCCATTGATATTGAGAGTCGTAGACCGAAGCTGGCCAATATATCTGGGGGTCTATCGGGTCCGGCTATCAGGCCCATAGCGGTCCAAATGGTTTATCAAGTCGTCAAAACCGTGGATATACCTGTCATTGGCGTCGGCGGAATCATGGAGCAGACGGATGCCCTCGAGTTTCTCATTGCAGGTGCACGGGCCATAGAGGTGGGCACAGCCAATTTTGTCAATCCCAGAGCGACGCTAGATATCCTGGAAGGAATCAGTAAATTTTGCGAGGAAAAAAAGATAGCGAATATTGATGAGTTGATCGGGAGTTTGATGGAAACGGGAAATTAAAAATGGGAATAAACCAAACGCCCTGTCACTCACTTCTTTAGATAACAATCTTAAGGGTGGGGACAGGGCGTCTTTTTCGATGATTGGTTATCTCCCGAGGCGTTTGAGCAACACCTGAATATCCACATCAGAAGTCATCCAATCGGAAAGCTGAGAAAGGTTTCCTCCCTCTACACATTTGGCGATGAACATGGAGCGCGTCCCCTGTCTCTGGTTCGGACCGAAGCCGATTTTTGGGCCGATTCCCTGGAAATCCTTTAGGCTCTCCATGCCCTTCACAAAGCTGTCCGCATTAAGATTCCGGCCCGCCCTCTTAAAGCCCTCCACCATGGGTTCTGCAAAGAGGAATCCCGCATAAAAGAAGATTCCCCACCGATCCTTGGGGGCAAATTTGTCGTGGGCCTCTTTATACTTTTTCATGAGGGGATGGCCAGAGCTGACAAGCTGGCCAAAAGAAGTCAGGATGACTCCTTTGAAAAGCCCTTTGCTGATCTTATACATGATAGGTGTGTCACTCAAAACGCTTGAACTCATCCACTGGGGTTTGAAACCCATCTTTGCAGCCGTGCCCAGTATGATGGCCCCATGTTTGGGAAGGACCCACATGATCACACAATCAGGATTTGCCTTTTTCAGCTTCATGCCGTGGGAGCTGAGGTCCGAATCCAGGACCTCTACCGATACAGATGCCACCAGTTTCATACCGAGTTTTTCAAGGGCATACTCGGCACCGACAAGTCCCTCCTTGCCGAAGTCGTCGTTCTGGTAAAAAAAGGCAATTCTCTTTTTCCCCATCACTTTGACCGCGTAGTTGATCAGGATAGACGCCTCATCAATATAGAGCGGATAAAGGGCAAACAGGTATTTCGTGGGTGGGAAGGCGAAATGGGTTGATCCCGTGGCAGGACCCACCCACGGCACTCTCTTATTGTTTAAATACTTCTTAACAGCCATGCCGTTTGCGGTTCCCACGCCGGAGGCAAAGGCGAAAATCTGTTTGTCGTCTACCAGTTCCTTGGCGATGGCCTTGGTCCGAGGAGCCATGTAACCATCATCTCTCAGGAAGTAGGTGATCTTGCGGCCATGAATCCCGCCCTCTGCGTTGATCATGTCAAAATAACATCCCGTTCCGCGGGCCACCGCGCCCCAGAGGGCTGCGGGTCCGGTCTGGGGTCCCCACTGTCCAATGCGTATCTCCGTATCCGTGACACCTCTTTGTGCAAGGGCCATGGGAATAAGCATAAAACTCATGAGCACAGCACAACCTATCACCATCATCAAATTTCTTTTTTTCATATTCCTCCTCCTTCTTATTTAAGACACCTGGATCGTATGTCCAACGAAATTAACGCCTTTTATACATGGCTTCAATCAGATCACCGAAGGCCTCGTTCACATATTTTCTTTTGACCTTCATGGTGGGCGTTACTTCACCATCCTCTTCATAGAGTTTCTTGGGGAGAATGGTAAATTTCTTCACCTGCTCCACACGTGAAAGGGTCTCATTCACCTGATCCACTTCAGCCTGAATCAGTTTAACGATCTCGGGGCTCTGAGTGAGATCCTTGTATGTGGAAAACTGAATCTTATTGTCCTGGGCATATTTGACCACATTGTCTTCATCGATCATGATGAGGCAACTGATGAATTTTCTTTTATCCCCAATAACGACAGCGTCATTGATATAGGAACTGGCCTTTAGCTTGTTTTCTATATACTGGGGTGTAATGTTTTTGCCTCCCGCCGTGACAATGATATCCTTCTTGCGATCCGTGATCTTGAGATACCCGTCTTCATCAATCTCTCCCACGTCACCCGTAAACAGCCACCCGTCCTCGATTGTCTCCGCTGTGGCCTCGGGGTTCTTATAGTACCCTTTGAATACACCTGGGGATTTCACAAGTATCTCTCCATCTTCCGCTATCTTCACCTCCACGCCTGTGAGAGGCGGGCCCACGGTTCCGAACTTTACCCGCCCAATCCTTGAGG
>JASFEQ010000394.1:0-4363 GCA_050124735.1 Desulfobacteraceae bacterium
ACTCCACCTTTGCCTTTGAATAGTAGAGTGGATGATGCTCTACCTTCAGCCACATTTCTACTTGGTCGTCGTAGTGGGGACTACCAAACATACCAGACTGGCCAGGAACAATGGCCCCTAGGCTCTCGTCCCAGTCCTCCAAGTCATAGATATGACGGTTGCTTGCTGTCCAACCCTTGAGGCTGAAGTCCATCCCCGGGTTCACAGCTGACTGCCACACTGTAGAGAAGTGGCCACCCACTTCGTATGGACCTATGTTGAATAGCTTGTCCAGGGGCTTAACGCTTCCAAGGGGGTGTTCCATTTCAATTTGGTGCAGCTTCCCCCAGCGCCACGCTGATGGCTCCGCGCCCAGTTGTTGTTTGAGGAAGACGGCCGTCTCCATGAGGCTCTTTTCAAGAATGTGGGCTAAATTCTCCCGTTCTAGCGTGTTGACATCATCGAACCAGGAAGAATGGCGATCCTCCATGACACGTTGCAATATCACCCGGCTGTGCTGAGAAAAACGGTTGAGCGGTTCCAGGGAGGTCAATCCTACACCAAAGAAGCGATCCGCTACAGGACCCAGTTCATCCCTGAAAGTGTTTTCCAGGAGGCGGTAAAAGAGCACCGAGTAAATGGCGCCCCCCACACTTTCAGGCCCCAAATCCTGATCCCAGGAGCGAAGCCGCTTTAAAAGCTCTCGAGCGTTAGGGCTTTGGACTTCAATGCCTTCTAAGGCGGCGATGAATTGGGCCGCCGGGAGACACGTGAGATCGCCTTGAAAAGTGCGAAAGTCGGCCTTTGTTGCCTTTTCCTTTCCAGCCAGAAACTGTTCGATCCTTGCTGCCCGGAAACCGGCTGCATAGTCCATAGCGATGTAGCGAGGGTATTCAGGACCGACAACTTGATTATTAGCCGCGACCATAAAGCCCCTCGCTGGATTCAATAGAAATGGCTTTTGGTCAGGAGACACATACCCCAGCCATTCTCTTTCACCGGTCCATCCCGGGAATGGCCCCCTTCCATGTCCTCCCATACGGATAGGAATGCGGCTGCCGAGCACGTATCCGATGTTTCCCTTGTTGTCCGCATAAACGAAATTTATGGGTGGCTCAGACCAGGTCTGGGCGGCCGATTTGAACTCCTCCCAATTCCTGGCCAAGTTTAGGCCGCTCACAGCTGAAAGCATATCTCCTGGATCGTGAGCACTCCATTTCAAGGCGAGCGCGTGTTCCAAGCCCTGAGTGGCCTGCACCTGAGGAGAGATGATGGGCCCATGCCTCGTCTGCCAGATTTCATGAATCACCGGATTTTTCTTTCCCTCGACACGGATCTCTTCCTTAATGAGCTCTGCTTGTAGCCACTGATCTTTGTAAAGATATTTCCCCGGTTTATCGGGATTCATGCGCTCAAGAAAGATGTCCTGGACATCTGTATAGGCAAAAGTGATCCCCCAGGCCAGATCCCTGTTGTGCCCCGCAATGATACAAGGAACACCAGCCAGAGAGAGCCCAATCACGTCATAGTCTCCAGCCACTAGGTGCATTTCGTACCAAACGCTGGGCACCCTCAGCACAAGATGCATATCGTTGGCGAGCAGCGGAAAACCTGTGGCTGTACGCGAACCGTGAACCACCCAGTTGTTACTGGCCCCGCCCAAGGTTGGGACAAAGGATATCGGTATATGAGGACGTAGCGGCCATAAGGAGGCCAAGTTGAGGCCGGGTGGGACTATGGTGGGCGTTTCAGGCTGGTTATAGCCCAGTAGTTCATGGGCCTTTCCCGTGCCCAACTTCTGATCCAACATGGCCCGGACGATCTCCTCTTGCCAGTTCTTTCCCCCTAGCAGGGCCATCATCTTGGCCCAGGCGATCGAATCCTCAGGACGCCATGGTTCGGGGACGACCTTCAAGAGACGAAACTCGAGGGGAAGGCGGCCTTTCCTGTGATCAATAAATGCATTCACGCCCGTGGCAAAGGCATTTACGAGCTTGAGATGAGACGCGTCGTAAGTGGCCACCTCCCTGCGTGCAGCCCGCATCACACCCAAGCTACGCACGAGCCGATCTAGCCCCAGGGCCAGAGGCCCTACGAGTTCACTGAGCCGTCCAGCCGCCAAGCGCCTGTTGCTCTCCATTTGCCAGAGGCGATCCTGGGCCTGTACAAATCCTTGTGCCATGAAAAGATCATGTTCGTTTTCTGCATAGATGTGGGGGACGCCCCATGGGTCCCGAAAGACTTTTACCGGCGCATGAAGTCCCTTGATCTGTATTTCTCCGTCGGTTTTAGGAAGAGGGAGTTTGACGAAATAGTAATAACCGGCTCCACATACGAGAACCACCAGAAGGACGATACCTGCCAAAAGGTAGATCAGCTTCTTAAGCATGGGCACCTCTTCTCTTTCTCATAGTCATTGCGAGCCCCCGGATGGAGGGATAAGCGGTGGGGAATGAATCCCCACCCTACGGTTTCGATGTAGGGTGGCGTTTTACATGCAACCAGTCGTGCAGGAGCTTAGAAAATAGATGAGCGTGTGTCAAGGCGTGAGTGGGATTATAAGTTGATCAGTGAATAGTGCTGTGATAGGTGTTGATTAATTTCTACAGTATAAGGGACAGCGAAAGAACAATGTCATTGCGAGGAATTCCGCTCTTGTAGCGGCATGACTTCCTCCCGAGTGGGAGACTGTGTCACAATTCGACAAAGCTGTCATTCCGGGCGAGGCCCGTGGTTCGACAGGCCGTTCGACAGGTTCACGGTCCTGAGCAAAGTCGAAGGGGAATCCAGGAAAGTGGCAAAAAATGAAATCATTCTGGATCCCCCGCCGACTTCGGCGGGGAAATGACAAATTGCGCCGCAGGTTCTGGATTGGGGGCGCAAAGACAGTTGGTAAAATTGATTTGCAGATTCACGCGGGATAAGGATCTATCATGCCCACTGGTGCTTGTGGAATAAACTGTGATGTTTGCAGACTGAACCTCATGGAAATCTGTTCCACGTGCGGATCTGGAAGGAGCGAGGAGGGGCTAGAAAAGATGGCAACGCAAGTAAGGGTCCTGGGTTCGCCATGCCCCATACTTGCGTGTGCCTCAGAGAACAGGATAGAATACTGTCCAAGGGATTGTGAAGCATTCCCCTGTGATCGGTTCAGGGCAGGCCCTTATCCTTTTAGCCAGGGATTTTTGAGTATGCAGGAGAGAAGGCGTAAACAGGGAGCACAGGCCAAGACCCCTTCAGGTGACGTCTTGAAAGTGCCTGAACAATACTGGGAAGAGCTCAAGAAAGGCGATATGGAAGAGATTTGCGGGTACGCTTCCGCGAGGAACTATCCGTCAACGGGTCTATTGCTTCCCTTTCTTAAAGAGTATCTTCTGGTGGACACGGAAAACCGGTGTCTGCGCCGTCAAAGCCATGGCCAATGGGAACGCATGGAAAACCCGCTTCTGGAGTTGGTGTGCCTTGTGTATCTTCTCAATGTGGGCCCACAGACCCTAAGCCATGAAATGGTCAGCGTCAAAGAGCTCAAGAGCGCCCACTTTTTCACAGGGCCCCATGAGCTTAAGATACAGCCCCTGTTGGATTGTTATGGAAACGATCTGGAGCGTTTCAGGAAGGCAGCAGAAGGCGCACGGGGTGAAGTTCTGGATCTGGCTGACGCCGCATATATGTTCCAGGCCTTTCCCAAAGTGCCCCTCTACTATCTCTTATGGAGAGGAGATGAGGAGTTCGAACCGCGCCTCTCTATCCTCTTTGACCGATCCATAGAGCATCACCTTGCAGCAGATGCTATCTGGGGCCTTGTCAATCTGGTCTCGGATGTGCTTCTTTCCTTTTCCTTCACCTCCGCTTCCGAAAAAGATCAGTGAAACAAGCTTTCTAATTCTTCGGATCTGTTGTATATTGTTTAGATCGCGTCGGAATTGGCTTACTTATATAAATCCAGTAATTAGTTCTGCAAGAAAGGCATTTTATGAAATGGCTGGATGAAGAAAAGTTTTCCACCATCGAGAGGATCCAGCAAGGGTTTGATGCCGTGGAATACGTCTGTACGAAGAAGATCGCCACAATCCTCTATCTGGCCTATCACCTTGGCAAACCTATCCTGGTTGAAGGGCCTGCAGGCGTGGGCAAAACAGACCTGGGAAAGAGTGCGGCCATTTACCTGCAGGTCCCACTCATCCGGCTGCAATGTTATGAAGGACTCGATGAGTCCAAAGCACTCTACGAATGGAAATATGGAAAGCAGCTCCTCTACACACAAATATTGAAAGATAAATTAGATGATCTCATTCAGAAATCTGATGGACTGACAGAGTCCATTGAAAAACTTCATCAACATGACGATATCTTTTTCTCCAGCCCATTCCTTGAACCGCGACCC
>JASFEQ010000395.1:0-4345 GCA_050124735.1 Desulfobacteraceae bacterium
CCGCATTCTCCTCGATCAGTGCGTCCGTATCCAGAAACTCCCTGCCCAGTTCTATGGCAAGGGTTTTACCCACCGCGGTTTTGCCACTGCACCTGTATCCTATGAGTACAATGTTCATCGCACGCCTGATCCACTTTTCCCTATACAGCGCTTAAGGCTGACAATTATCCCAAAAACGAAAAAAGCCGCGGGCTCTTTTGGCTGCCCACGGCTCTTAGAATTGCAGAAAGATGGCTGTCAATCCATGGGCAGACCTCTCCTAAAAAAGAAAAAATAAAAGCTCCGCCCAAATTGATTGTTGATCATGTTTGCCCTTCGTCCTTACTTTCCTAAGTTATTTCCATACTTTTTAAATAGATTCCACACTTTTGTCAAGAAAAAATTTGCGCGTTCAAAGCACCTTTAACACCTCCAGCCATCCTGGCCGGTCAGTTTGGGCTCCCTGGATAGCGCTCTCAGAGCCAAGCACTTTCACCAACCCTTCCTCTTTCACCGTGTCCAATGCCTCTGCAAAGGCCGTAAAGTGGGTGGCTGTGGTACTCAAAACCTCCTCCCTCAACTGCTGTCGTTCTTCATCCGTTTCACCTGATAATTGGCGCACCATGGAGGTGTATCCCTTCGCATCGGGCAGTCTATATTGGTCCAGGTCGCCGATGGTACCGATAATGCCTTTATTAAGTTCATCTTTATGGAGATGCCCCTCCCTCAAAAACCTGGCCGATTCATCAAATACCTCAAGGGTTTTGAGGAGATTTGGATCCCTATAGGAGACAAATGACAACACGCCAGAGAGGCGGTCAAATGAGCAAAAGGCCCCGTATGCTCCGCCCTGTACTCGGACGCGTTCCCAAAGCCAGGCCGTTCGAAGATAGCGGCATATCACATGTGCCGAACCATGAAAAGTATAACCCGATTGATAGATGTTGGCCCCTTTTCCCACATAATTGACTTGAGCAGGAATGCTCATGCCCTCAAAATCGGAGGCTGTTTCAGGAGACCACTCCCCATCCCTTGGGTCCTTAGCTGGTAAGTGATCCAAAAACTCATTGATCAACGGCTGAAAATCCGACCACCCCGCCTCATCCAGGGTCACATTAACGAGCATGGCATTCCGATTGAGGAGTATGTTCCGCATCTCTTCAAGATCAGCAAGTACCCCTGACCAGTCTTCGTCAACACGCTTTGCAAGCCTGCGCAAGAAGAAGAGGTAGCTCACTCCATTCATCTGCTCTGCAGCCCAGTCAGATTCATGGAAGTGGGCGCGCAGACGCAGGTTGACTATCTGATGCCCCGCAGGGACAAGCTTCTGCTCCTGCCTCGCCTTTGCCTCCAAGACCATTTGCCGGAAGCGTTCCTGGTTGTCCAGCCTTACGGTGAGTAGGACATCTCTTATGATGCTCATCAGTTCAAAGCCCTGAGGCTGCATGGCCTTGCCCCTCAGGAATAACCAGGCCGCTGCTGTCTCAGCCTTTTTAACAACCGAGGTGAAAAAGGTGGGATGGATTCCCCCTGTCTTTCGACCTATGCGCTGTGTGAGGGTCACATAGTCCTCCTTTTCCGTACCCATCTCCAGCAGGGCCCGTCCAAAAAGGCGAACATAGGGGAGATATTTCTGAGGCAAAGTATGGAGATTGAACCCCAAATCAAGGTAGGCGATGCCGTTGGTGAAAAGGTCATGATATAGAACAGGTGTCTTCTCCCGTTCTAAGGATGTCAAAGGGATCGTCTTATTCCTCCTTTTCAGATCTTCAAGTCTCAACGTGGGGATGGTTGCAAGGGCTTCTGGGGTATCTGGGGTTCCCTGCATGCGTTTTAATTCTTTGGTATTGGAGATCACTCCCTGCAAATCCACCGAATTCATGGCCTCACGGGCCTTGGTCAGCTTTTCCCGTTCTGCAGCCTCTTCCTTTTGCGCCAGCTCTGTATCCGGTTTCAGGATAAGGGTCGTGCGGTGTGGATTTTTTAGAAGCATGCGATCAATCATCTCTTCAAACGAGCTTTGCTTTGACGCGAGTTGGGATTTAACGGCATCCAAGGGGTCTTGAAAGGCAACCAGTGCAAGGGGATCTTCTTTGTGCAACCAGGTAGCCAGCGCTCGTAACATGAGCGCCAGTCCCCGAGGAAAGTTCCCTGTGTTGTTCTCTCGGAGGGTGAATTCAATGGTATTCAAGGCGGCTTCAGTGGTGTGGGGATCTATGCCCTCTTTGACAAGACGGCTCAGGGTATCCAAGACCAGGTCTTCCACCTTATCCGCATCCTCCAAGGCAATTCCCTTGAGGCCTGTGGAAAAATACATCTGGCGCAATTCACTCCCGAGTCCCTCCCCGGCAAGATCTTCGCCCAAGTTCGAATCAATAAGGGCCTTGCGCAAAGGAGAACCCGGCATTCCGAGAAGTATAAACTCCAAAATATGAAATGCCAGGTTCTGCTCTCTTTCGGCGGTCTCGTTGAGCAACCAGTTTAAAGTGACCATACCCTTTGATCCATCGTCCTCCCCGGCCGCAAACGAACGGGTAACTCGTCGGGGACGGTCAAATGCCTTTTGTAGTTGGACACCAGAGTTAACCTCTAATCGATCAAAGTCCTTCATATAGTCATTTATAAGTTTTAGACGCTTTTTAGGATCATCGTCGCCGTAAAAAAATACACACGCATTGGAAGGATGATAGTACTTCTCATGAAAGGCCTTGAATTGCTCGAAGGTAAGGCTAGGAATCTCCTCAGGGCGCCCACCCGAATCAAAGCCGTAAGTGTTATCAGGAAATAGGGACTGTTGGGAGTACTGTGCCAGGAGGCTGTCTGGAGATGAATAGACGCCTTTCATCTCGTTGAAAACAACCCCTTTATAAGTGAGCAGCTCCTCTATTTTCTCCAGTTCAAAATGCCACCCCTCCTGTTGGAGGATAAAAGGCGTCAGTCGGGGATAAAAGACGGCGTCAAGGTAGACGTCAATAAGGTTGTAGAAGTCCTGTACGTTTTGGCTGGCCACAGGATAGCAGGTTTTGTCAGGATAGGTCATGGCATTGAGAAAGGTCTGCACCGAACTCTTCAAAAGCTCCACGAAAGGTTCTTTGACCGGGTATTTTCTTGATCCACAGAGTACGGAGTGTTCCAGAATATGGGCCACGCCCGTTGAATCAGTGGGCGGCGTGCGGAAAGAGATGCCAAAGACCTTGTTTTCATCATCGTTGATGAGAGATAACAATTCGGCGCCGGTTTTGACGTGAAGGAATATCTCTGCCCTTGTTTTCAATTCAGGGATATCCTGTTCTCTAATCTTTTCAAAACCATGAATGATCGCCATGGGTTCCTCCAATCTCATGGAATGTTTTCCTATTTCTCTATTTATATAACACCTCCCACTCCCACATTCAATTTGTTCATCGTGGAGACCAGCTTCAAGACCCCCAAATCCACCGTCAAATTCAAGTTTCAGGACTGAAATCAGAGGCTTTGGAAATATCCCTGATCACCAACCATTCACCTCCCTGCTTGACCCTTCGACGGCTCTCAAGCCCTCTTGGGAGAGCGGGGTAAGAAGCGCCGCCCCTCGATTTCCCTCAGGACCGTGAGTGAAATCGAACAGTGAGCCTGTCGAACGGCCTGTCGAGCGGCTCAGGGTCAACCCTGAGCATGCCCCGTGCGAGAGCACGGGGTAGCCGAAGGGTTGACTCCAGTTATTCAATCTTCTATATTTGCTAAACTCAAAGAGGGCTTATAACCCCTCGACTTCTTTGAATGAAAATCCCACAGGGGAGGAAAAGCCATGAAACGTTCTGTGTTCGTCACTTTACTTCTACTCTTAAGTCTAACTCTCACCGTAACATTCCCCGCGTATGCCAAAATCACTCTCAAGCTGGCCGTTGTTACGCCTCCCCACCATGCTTACGCCCTTGGCGCCAAGGAATTTGCCCGACTGGTAAAAAATGGGACCGGAGGCGAGGTCATTATCAAGGTGTATGCCGGGGGCCAACTGGGTAAAGGGGAACGGGAACTGCTGGAAGGCCTTCAGCTGGGGACTATTCATCTGGCCGTCACGGCCACAGGTCCTGTCTCCAATTTTAGTCCCAGCATGGGTGTGGTCGATTTGCCTTTCCTCTTCACCAGCCCGGAACATGTGGACAAAATCCTGGATGGTCATGTGGGCAGAGAGCTTCTGGATGACCTTGAATCAGCCCGTATCAAGGGCCTCTCCTTCTTTGAAAACGGCTTCAGAAACTTCACCAATTCCAGGAGGCGACTTAGAAAGCCAGTGGATTTCAAAGGACTCAAGTTCCGGACCATGGAGAATCCCGTCCATTTGGCCTCGGTTCGCCAACTGGGGGCTCAGGCAGTGCCCATGAGT
>JASFEQ010000396.1:0-4317 GCA_050124735.1 Desulfobacteraceae bacterium
GGGCAATGGTCTGGTCTCAGCCATAACAGAAGAAGACATGATCCAGAGCGGAAAACATCCGGGCAAGATTAACCTGACCGATATAGACAATGCGCTCAATATCATGAAGTATCTATCGGAGGGGCCCGCGGCCGTGATCGTGAAACACAACAATCCCTGTGGCGTAGCCTACGGTTCGAGCCTTTCTGATGCCTATGACAAGGCGAATATGGCAGATCGAATTGCGGCTTTCGGGGGTTGTGCCGTTTTCAATAGGCCGATGGACTTTGCAACGGCAGAATCCATCGCAGAGAATTACCTGGAAGTGGTGGCCGCGCCGGAGTTTGAAGAGGGGACCATCCCGGTTCTCGCCCAAAGGGGGAACCTCCGAATCGTGCGTATAACCCAGATCAACAATCTTTCTTCTTATGCGAATGCCCGGTTCGTTGACATCAAAAGCCTGATAGATGGGGGGATCATTGTTCAGCAGTCCCCCCTCAACCGTATCAAGTCTGCGAAGGACTTCGCACTCGCAAGTTGTGATTACGAAGGAAAGACCTATACCATTGCGAGACAGCCTACACATGAAGAGTATGCCGACATGCTTTTTGGGTGGCAGGTGGAACAGGGCATCACCTCAAACTCGGTCATCTATGTGAAGGAGGGGGTTACCGTAGGCATCGGGACCGGGGAACAGGACCGGGTCGGCGTGGCGGAGATCGCCATCTATAAGGCCTACACCAAATATGCAGATGCTTTATGTTTCAACCGGCACGGACTGCCGTATAAGGACCTGGAGTTCATGGTCAAAAAAGGGGAGAAAAAGAAGGGCCTCTTGGAGAAGATTGACCGTGAAACCCGAGAGGCAAAAGGGGGTCTTATTGGTGCAACAATGGTATCAGACGCCTTCTTTCCTTTCAGGGACGGGGTGGACGTGGCCATCAAGGAAGGGATTCAGGCCATTGTCCAGCCGGGGGGGTCTATGAGAGACTTCGAGTCCATCCAGGCCTGCAATGAGGCTGACCCCCAAGTGACCATGGTATTCACCGCCCAAAGAGCTTTTAAGCATTAGTATAAACCGCAGACTCACGCGGACGCAGAGAAAATCACTAGACAGGATTAACGGGATTTACTGGATTATTAATACATTGTCTTCGATCGCTTAGGCCCCCGCGCGTAGCGCGTCGCACGATGAACTTTCATCGGCGCTTGTGTTGGGGGCCGTTGGAGTTCAAAAACAAGCCAGCTTGTTTTTGCCTCAACCGGGTCCCCAACACGGTGCCTTAAGCGATCTTGTCAATCCTGTCTGAAAAGTTTGTGTGGGCTTGCCTCGACGAAGCCGAAAGGCGAAGGCGGGTCTGCGGCTAATTAATTTCAGAATAATCCTAACTGTTTGTGGGTCTTGCCTTTTCGTTTCCACTCAGCACGTTCCAGGGCTCCGCAGAACTCTTCAGGAATGAGACCTAGGAATGGGGACGGCTTCATCTGAAGCACCCTACCGTTTATCGTCCTGCGCCCCGCACTGGACAAAATGAGTTTTGAGCGAGAACGCGTCATACCCACGTAGAAGAGCCTCTTCTCCTCCTCTTCATCCCGGTCTCCGAAAAGCGTACAGGGGATCAGTCCATCTTCGCACCCGGTGATGAATACCACGGGCCATTCCAACCCCTTGGCCGCATGAAGAGACATGAGGGCCACACGATCCCCTGAAAGCGTCGCGTGGTCGATGCCCCGCTCGAGGGAAAGGGCATCCAGAAAAGACTTTAGATCTCCCACGAAATTGCCAGCAATCGCTTTCAGGCGGCGGATGGCCTCGGCGGAGTCCTCAGATGAAAGATCAAAGCCATGTAAGGTTATGGCCTGATCAATGAGGTCTTCCAAGGAATCCCCGGTCTCATATCTCTTGATAATCTCTTTTGCTTCCAAGTTCTTCACATCCGGGAGATCCTGGTAGGCTTTTAGGTGGTAGGGATTTTCTGGGTATTGGAGGGCATGAAAAAGGCGCCAAACAACACTCACTGGATAGCGATTGATTAAAGGCTTTTCCCCGGACCTTATGAAAGGGATGCCTGCCCTTGCAAGGGCCTCCTGAAGGGTGTCGCCCTGGGCGTTCAGCCGAAAAAGCAGAGCAATGTCACCAAAACTGAAGTTTTCCCCATCTTCATGGGAGGACACCCTGCCACTGTCTAGTGAAAAGTAGGTGGTGCCACCCATCAGCTTTTCGATCTGTTCCACGATCATCTCCGCCTCTTCAGTATGGGTGTGACAAGAAGTAAAGCGGATGGGATCTCCCCCTTCCAGGACTCCCCTAAGAGGCGCTTCCCTTCTCATAAGGCCAGAGGATCCACTGAGAATGACTTGAGAAGAGCGGTAATTCCTTGACAGCTTGACCTCCTTTGCACCGGGAAAGTCCTCGGCGAAGGTGAAGAAGTTCTGGACGTCTGCCCCTCGAAACCCATAGATGGCCTGGTCAGGATCTCCTATGGCACAAATTGCGCCAGAGCCTATTTGAATAAGCGCTTTCAGGACGGCTACCTGGACCCTATTGGTATCCTGGTACTCATCCACAAAGATCCACGGAAATCTCTCTGCGTACTCCCTGCATATTTCAGGTTCCTCGTAAAAGAGCCTCAGGGCCTCCACCTGCAAATCATCCAGGTCAAGCATTCCCAGTTCACGCAGTTTTTGCTGGTATCTCTCAAAGTAGGGAAGCAGGGAGCTATGATCAGGATCCGTTTTGTCCGCCATAATCGAGGCCATTTTTAATCGGGGGAGGTCTTTCAGGAGCTTGTTGATGATCCGTTTCTCACCCCCAGATTCGGAAATGACCTGTTTAACAAGAATGGGCACATCCGACTCTGAACAGATATTAAAGAAAGGGGGGAGACTCAGGTTTTCCCCTTCTTTTCTCAAGACCTGTAGGCAAAAGCCATGAAATGTGGATACCCATACCGCTCCGTCTGCCTGGTCGGGCAGGAGATTGGATATTCTTTCCTCCATCTCCCGGGCTGCCTTATTGGTAAAGGTAAGGGCGAGGACCTGGCTTGGTGATGCCTGTCCTGATTGAATGAGGTGGGCAATCCTGTGGGAGAGGGTCATGGTCTTCCCTGTTCCAGGTCCGGCCACGACAATGAGATGGCTGCCGCGATGGAGCACGGCCTCCCTTTGCTCTGGATTCAAAGGGCCAAGAATCGGATCTGAAGGTAAAGCCTGACCAGGATCTTGAGGCGTCCCTGTTTTTTTTGCAGCAACTCTGCCAGCAGGTAACGCCTTTTTCTGCACAGGCCTTTTTCTTTTAGAGGCCTGGAATAGGGCAAACTGTCCCACCAACGCATCCCTTTCAGCTTCCTCGAATAGACGAATGGTGCCATATTCTCCGTCATAACCTTCCTCTCGGATGACTTGATTCTGCCGCATCCGGACGATGGCCTTTGAAAGGAGCATTCCTCCCGCCTTTTCCATATCTCTTGGTCGGGCATCCATGAGGATGTGAAGTTCTGGACCGAGGGCGGCAAGGAGGTCTTCATAGGCGGAAGCCACCTTCTTTGTTGAAGGGCCGCAATCTAATATCTCAGCGAGGATTTCGGTAAGAGGAATGAGACAGTGGAAATCCTTGGCGAGTTTGGGGATGTCACGGTCTGAGAGCTCCTCAACCCGGTGGAGTACGCCAATGGTCAAGGGCTTGCCGCACGAAGGACAGATTCCATCGTAAGCCCTGGTCTCCTTGGGGTGCAGCCTGACCTGGCATTTGCGGTGCCCATCAAAATGGTATTTCCCCTCCTCAGGGAAGAACTCAATGGTGCCTTCAAAGCCACTCCTCTGGATCATGGCCTGCAATATTTTGTCATAATCCAACTCTGTGTTGAAGATGTTCGCTTCTCTGCCCAGTTTCGCAGGAGAGTGGGCATCGGAATTGGAAACGAGCAGATAGTTGTCGATGGCGGACAGACGCCGGTTCATGGGGGGGTCTGAAGAGAGCCCCGTCTCAAGGGCATGGATATGAGAAGTGAGGTCTCCAAAGCATTCCTCTATAGCATCAAACCCAGACTTGGAACCAAAGAGGGAAAACCAGGGCGTCCAAATATGGGCGGGTATAAAAAAGGCCCGCTCACTCACTTCAAGTACGATCTCCAGGAGGTCTCGCGAATCTAAACCCAGTATGGGCCTACCATCAGAGGAAAGGTTCCCGATTCGATCAAGCTTCTTGTTTAGCCTGAACGCGGCGTCCATGTTAGGCATGAGGATAAGATGGTGGAGTTTGCGGGTCTTTCCTCCCCTCTTATAGATGCAGCTTATCTCGCCGGAGAGCAAAAACCTGGCTGGCTTCTGGCAGGATGC
>JASFEQ010000397.1:0-4313 GCA_050124735.1 Desulfobacteraceae bacterium
AAATATAGGGTCACCAACGAGGGCTTCACGTTCGTAAAAAGACTGATCAACAGGGTTGGAGATGTTCCATAGAGGAGATTTCTCGCTGTTGGCAGAACTGCAAATGGCCTAATTCATTTTTGTCTGAGCGGATTCACTGAAGTGCTTAAAGACTCTTTTATTTCACGGTGCAGTGGACCATCCTCTCGCCAGAGGGAACAGCTATTGATCACGTAAGACAAGCCTTCCATCTCTTCAAAACGACGAGGAGCTGGTGGCCGGGTGGCCAGTTTGTGGGTCCAATATCCGTGAATAGCCTCTTGCCCCATGACCATGACCAGGTGGGCCAAGTGTGCACACCCTTCAACCCCTCCAATCATCTTTTGAACCGCCTCACCAAAGCCGCTCTTGATCGCCAGTCCAATCACTTTCTTAATACTATCTTGAGTGGAATGGCAAAGTTCATGTGGTACATGGGGCATTTCAGCTTCCGCATCAAGAATTGTGGGAGGCATTCCGCCCACCAGAAGACGAACACCCATATGATGGATTAAGCCCTCTTTCCTCGCTTGTCCGTCAGGGCCGTATCCCCCCTTGAACCGTTCATCTTTCAACCAGCCTTCCACGATAATTCTGTCCTCATCAAGGGGATAGCTTTTGAGTTCTAAGGACCTGCTGTGCATTGGGTTTACGTTAATCTTTTCTCTCAGAGAAGGCATCTTTTCCTCGTCTCATTCTGCAAACGGCCTTAGGGTGCCGCAGTCAGGGCATTGCCAGTTCGTTCCACTGCAGGTGAACCCCCACAGATTTTCTTCCATGCAGGTATTGCATATTTGAAAACCGCAAGGACATGTCCAGCAGAAAGGCGTGCTCTCCCCACAGCAACTACACTGATATTTTAGTTTTGTTCGTCTTCTCTTTTTCTCTTTGCCCATTGATCCCATATCAGCGTCTATAGTTCTGCCATGGAAACCGGATAATCCTGACGGCTTACCACGATCTTGGTATTTTTCAATCCCCGTCTCGTCAAGGCATCTTTGGCCTCCTTAAATGCCCTTAGCTCATCGTTGTTAACTCTGCTAAGATGGGCCAGAATGACCAGGTCCAGATCTTTATGGGCAACAGCCTCCAGCAGCTCTCCTGCCTGCTGGTTCGAGAGGTGACCTTCAGGGCCTTTTATCCTTCTTTTTACTTCCCATGGATAGGGCCCATCCTCCAACATTCTCTGATCATGGTTGAACTCTATAATTAAGGCACGGCAGCCCCTCAATCGGTCTTCAACGACCTGAGTGCTTCGACCCAGATCAGTGATCAACCCCAATTTGGCGCCATCTGACGAAAGGACTAGACCCATGGGATCCGCCGTGTCATGGCATTTGGTGAAGGTCTCAATCGAAAGATCGTTGATGGTTATCGTCTGACCCGTATGAATGGTCATTGGCTTTGAAAGATTCCCCAGGGTTTTAAGGCTTTTTTTAAACGTGGAACGGTTGATATAGACGGGAATGTCGAGAAGACGCGCCAGAGGGCCCGCACCCCTCGTATGGTCCATATGTTCATGGGTAATGATTAAAGCCTCAGGGGCCTCTGGATCCGCCTGCACCACCTTCAGCCGCCTCATCAGTTCACGACAACTCAATCCCGCATCTATCAGGATCCTTGTCTGGGCTGTCTCCACATAACAGGCATTTCCCCCGCTACCCGAGGCCAGAACTGAAAATCGCATAGCTTAACCCTTTTCAACATCTCGCATGCCTCCCTTTATGAAAGGAGGGGAACAGGATGCGGCAATTACTGATGGAATATAGCAAATTCGAGTTAGGCGCTGAGCGAGAAGGAAAGCAGAGATCTTTCAAGTCACACCGCTATGCCCAAAACCACCTTCTCCTCGCCCTGTCGAGTCAAGTACACCCACTTCCATAATATCAGCCTGGTAGACCTTGGTTATGATCATTTGGGCAATTCGATCACCTCTCCTTATGGTGAATGGTCTCTGTCCCCAATTGATCACAATAATGCCTATTTCCCCCCTGTAATCTGAATCGATTGTGCCAGGCGAATTGACCATTCCAATCCCGTGTTTAAGGGCCAAGCCGCTTCGGGGGCGAATTTGAGCCTCATACCCATGGGGGACAGAGACGGCGAGTCCCGTAGGGATGAGTCTTATTTCGCCGGGATTCAATAGGACAGGCTCTTTTACCGAGGCCCGAATGTCCATACCGGAGGAGCCCTCAGACTCATAGCAGGGCAGGGGCAAATCGGTCGTTTCGTCCAGACGTTTAATCTTGATAGGTATCTTCACCAAAACACCCCTCAAAGTGTCTCAATCCCTCATCCGAAAACGCCCGCGAAGGAGAGACCAGAGTTCAGATCCTGAATGGATGGCGCCGGAGGCGGAAAAAAGGGAGGTGGCAGGGCTAGCCACTAATTGAACTGAAGGCAAGCCAAATCAAGGTCTTCTCTTTTTGTTGGGCCAAGGGTGACCAATGAGACTTCATCGTTCTGAAAGGTGTCTTGTGCAACAGCAACCAATTGATCAACAGTAACCTCTTGCAACTTGGCCACGAGCTCGTCATAACTCACATATCTTCCAAAAACGTAATCATTCTTGGCAAGACGCATCATTCTTATATCCGTATTCTCAGCGCCGAGCAAAACGCCCCCCATGAGATGCTCACGGGCTGCCGATAGGTCAGATTTGGAGACTTCCCCGTCCCTGATCTTCCTTATTTCCCTATTGACAATCTCAAGCACTTGATTCCCTTGCGAAGGCTCCGTGCCCACATAGACACCCATAAGGCCCGTATCCATGTAAGCAGAAAGAAAAGAGTAGAGAGAATAGGCTAGACCCCTCTTTTCTCGTATCTCTTGAAAGAGACGGGAACTCATGTTGCCGCCAAGGATGGTATTCAGGACAGCACCAGCGAATCTCACATCGCTTGACAAATTTGGTGCCTTTCCCCCCAGGCATATGTGGACCTGTTCCAGGTCTTTCCATTGACAAGAGATGTCAGCATGCACACGGGGAATGCTCCTTGGAGGATCTTCGTTGCCCGACTTAATAGACTTAAAAAGGGGCTCAAAATGGGCTACCAGGGTGTCATGATCAATGTTTCCCGCAGCCGTAATAATAATCCTGCTTGGCGTATAAAACCTGTTTAAATAATCGAGTATGGTCTCTTTTCGTATGTTGGAAACGGTCTCATCCGTGCCGAGCACACACATCCCGAGGGGATGGTCAATCCAGCAGAGACGGTTAAATAACACATGAATACGGTCCTCTGGCGTATCCTCCATCATATTGATTTCTTGGAGGATGACCTGTCTCTCTCGATCCATGTCCTGAGGGTCAAAAATCGAATTAAGGAAGATATCAGAAAGGATTTCTGCCAGGGTGGAAAGATGTTTGTCCAAAACCTTTGAGTGATAACAGGTATGCTCTTTGCCGGTAAAGGCATTGGAGAGGCCTCCAATGGCATCCAGTTCCTTGGCAATCTGTAGGCCGCTCCGGTTCCTCGTGCCCTTGAAGATCATGTGTTCGACAAAATGGGAAATTCCATTCTCCCTTTCCATCTCGTCACGGGAACCCGCGCCCACCCATATTCCGAGAGAAATAGAGCGGATATGCTCCATCTTTTCAGAGAGAATCTTGACCCCGTTCTCTAGAACCGTCTTATGATACATTATCAGGGCTTTCCTCTAGAGCGGCTTTACGGGAGAGGCTTATCCTTCCATTGCTGTCCACTTCCAGCACCTTTACCAGGACCTCATCACCTTCCTTGAGGATATCGGTGACCTTATTAACCCGGTTTTTGTCCAGTTGAGAGATGTGCACTAACCCATCCGTCCCAGGAAGAATTTCCACAAAGGCGCCAAAATCCATGATCTTTCTCACCTTGCCCATATAGAACTTTCCCACTTCCGCATCCTGTGTGATATTGTTGACCATATCAACGGCAATTTTTGCCCTCTCACCATCCGTGGATGCGATGACCACTTTGCCATCATCGTCCACATCAATTCTGGATTCACTGGCATTGATGATCTCTTTAATGGTCTTGCCCCCAGGGCCTATAAGGACTCTGACTTTCTCAGGCCTTATTTGTATGGTGGTGATGACAGGTGCATATTCAGAGATCTCGCTCCTCGGCTGAGAAATGGTTTGATCCATCGCATCAAGAATAAACAGCCTCGCCTCTCTTGCCTGTTCAAGGGCATTTTGCATGACCTCTCTGGTGATGCCATCGATTTTTATATCCATCTGCAGCGCCGTAACCCCATTACGGGTGCCAGCCACTTTGAAATCCATGTCCCCATAATGGTCCTCATCCCCT
>JASFEQ010000398.1:0-4294 GCA_050124735.1 Desulfobacteraceae bacterium
ACCCCCGAAGTCTCTGTCTGGCCGTAGCCTTCTACAAGATTGACACCGATGGACTGGAAAAAATGGAGCACATCGGGGGCTATGGGAGCAGCCCCTGAATAGGCCACTCGCAAGCGGTCGAAACCGAGTTTCTCCTTGAGTTTGCGGAAGACTGCAAAATAGGCGAGCCCATAGAGGCCCTGAAGATAAATGGGGACGGGCTTAAAGTTCATATCCAGGGTGGCGCGGGCCTTCCCAATTTTGAGAGCAGCACCGAAAACAAGCTTTTTGAACCAGGTGGCGTCTGACATCCTAATATAAACAGCGGAAAGATATTTTTCCCAAACACGGGGGACGGCATATCCCACGGTGGGAGATATCTCTCTCATGTTGTCGGTCACCGTGTCCAGGCTTTCAATGAAGTTCACGGTGTATCCGTAGGTCACATGTACAAAGACGGAAAAGAGGCGCTCGAAAATGTGACACAAGGGCAGAAAAGACATGACGTTATCGTGATCCTGTACCGGGTCGTCCATAACAATGGCACGTGCCATCCATGTAACATTTCGATGGGTCAACATGGACCCCTTGGGGGGACCCGTGGTCCCAGAGGTGTAAACGAGGACAGAGAGATCCTCCGGGCTGATCTCGTCTGTCCGCTGCTCGTAAAGGTTCGGTTCTTTTTCCACGATCTCACGACCCATTTCCAGAAGGTCGTCATAGGTCATGACCATGGGATCTTTGAAATGTCTCAGGCCTTCCAGATCCCACACAATCACCTTTTGCAAAGAAGGGACTTTATCTCTGAAGTGGAGCCATTTATCGAGCTGTTCCTCGTTCTCCACAAAGAAAAACTTGGATTCGGAGTCCTTAACCACATACTCCACCTGCGTCCAGGCATTGGTGGTGTAGACCCCTACAGCCACGCCTCCGGCCCCCTGGATACCCAGGTCAATACTCACCCATTCGGGAGAATTTTCCCCGATGATAGAGACACAATCTCCCTTCTCCAGGCCCATGGAGATGAGGGCCGAACCCACGTACTTGGCGAGTCGGTAATATTCATTCCAGGAGATGTCGTGCCAGAGGCCATACTCCTTTTTGCGCATGGCCACCCGGTCGCCACGCTCCTCAACAGTTTGCCTGAAGACCCTTGGGACAATTTCTATAGGCATATTCAAACTAACTCTCATTCCTTCACGACTCCGAATTCTGACCTCCGACCTCCGACTTCTATCTCATCTCCACCTCTTTTTTCTCTTCCAACGCTGGTATCCTTTGGCGGACTCCTCGGAGCGAATTCCCATATAGAATTCCTGGACATCCTTGTCCTCCACCAGTTCCTTGGACTTTCCCTTCATGACGAATCGCCCATTTTCCAAGATCAAGCCGAAATCAGAGATTTTCAAGGCCATGCGAGCATTCTGTTCAACCAGCAAAATGGTAACATCCTCTTGATTGATATTCTTGATGATGGTGAAAATGTCTTTGACGAGGATGGGGGAGAGCCCCAGGGATGGTTCGTCGAGAAAGAGCAGCTTAGGCCGGTTCATGAGGGCCCGGCCGATGGCCAGCATCTGTTGTTCACCACCGGAAAGGGTGCCGGCCCACTGGTCTTCCCTCTGTTTGAGCACAGGAAAATATCCGTAGATCTGCAGAATGTCCTCTTGTATGCCTCTCCGGTCTTTTCTTATATAGGCGCCCATCAGGAGATTTTCTTTCACACTCAGCTCCTCAAAGACCTCTCGCCCCTCCGGCACATACGATATCCCCATTCTAACAATCTCTTCAGGATCCTTGCCATCAATCCGCTTTCCCATGAACTCTATGGCTCCCTTGTCCGGTTGGTCATCCAACAGGCCCATAACGGTCTTCAGGACGGTGGACTTTCCAGCGCCGTTGTTTCCGAGAATCGTGGTAATGGTCCCCTGTTCCACGGCCAGGGATACTCCGCGCAGCGCGTAGATCAGGCGGTAAAAGGTTTCTATATTTTTTATCTCAAGCAGCGGACTCAATGAACTCATCCTCTCCCAAGTAGGCTTTTAAGACCTCAGGGTGTTTCTGAACACCGTCAGGGACATCTTCCGTAATGGGTTTGCCGAAATTAATGGCCAAAACGCGGTCAGATATATCCATGACCATCTTCATATCATGTTCGATCAACAAAATCGTCACTCCCAGCTCATCCTGAATATCTTTGATCCAAAATATCAAGTCCTGCTTCTCTTCTGAGTTCATACCTGCAGAAGGTTCATCCAGAAGGAGAAGTTCGGGTTCCAGTGCGAGCGCCCGTCCCAGTTCAACCAATTTCTGGGTGCCGTAAGGCAGAGCCCCTACAAACTGGTTTCTTGCAGACTGTAGATCGAGTAGGTCAATGATCTTTTCCACTCTCTCCCGGTGCTCAATCTCTTCTTTAGCCGCCTTGCAGTCTCTTCTGTAAAAGGTGGCTCCTCTCCACACACCTGTTTTCATGTGGATATGTCGTCCAAGCATCAGGTTTTCCATGACCGTCATTCTCGAAAAAAGCTCGATATTCTGAAACGTCCTGGCAATCCCCTTCTGGGCAACCTTGTGGGGTTTGAGCCCTGTTATCTCTTCTCCCTTGAAAATGATAGCCCCGACATCAGGTTTATATAGGCCGCTGACACAGTTGAAAATGGTGGTCTTGCCAGCTCCATTGGGTCCAATAATGGAGAAGATAGTGCCGGGTTTCACATTGAAACTGACCCTGTCCACGGCCCTAAGGCCGCCAAAACTGATCGTAAGGCGATCTACAAAGAAAAAATTGTCATTGGTCATTGGTTGTTTGTCCGTCGTCCGTCGTAGATGGTCCGTAGTCTATATTCCCACAACACCAAATTCCGCAATCCGCACCACCTCCCAACCCTCCCCTCGAGGGGAGGGCAGGGTGGGGGTATTAGACTTTCCTCACATAATGTCTGGCGAAAAGTCCGCTAGGTTTAAAGCAGAGTACGAGTACTATGATTCCAAAGGCGACCACTGATTTAAATTCAAGGGAGACATAACCGCCAAAGAGATTTTCGATAATGCCTAGCATGTATCCCCCGAGGGCCGCGCCAACCAGTGTGGTCATGCCCCCAAGGACGGCTGAGGCAAAACCTTTCAAAAGTGGGTCCCACATAAGATTTGGATCCAGTGTGGTAATAGGGGCTAGCAACATCCCTGCCACAGCCCCTATGATCGAACTCATCCCCCAGGTGATTGAGAGGATCCTGTTGGTACGAATACCGTTGATCCGTGCAGCCATGGCGTTTTGTTGGGTCGCTTTCATGGCGATCCCTACCTTGGTGTATCTAAAGAAAAGAAAGAGGAGAAGCATCAGTATGAGCGTGATGAGGAGTGTGGCCGCATTCAGATAGCTCAACACGGCAGACCCCAGACTAACCGTGTCAAAGTCGGAGACTGGGAAGGGGAGATCCCTCTGTTCTGCGCCCCATTTCCAGCTTGCCACACCGTAAAGTATCATCTGAAAACCCAATGTTATAAGAATAAGGCTCAGGATGTTGGGTTCTTTCGCCCTTCTTAGGAAAACAAATTCCAAAAATGCGCCTAAAGCAGCAGCAAAAACGAGCGCCCCAAGGAAGGAAAGGGCAAAAGAATGCTCGTAGGAGACCAGCAACATATAGGCCACAAACGTGGAGATCATGGCCATTTCACCCTGGCCGAAGTTGGGGACCTCTGAGGTCTTGTAGATGATCACCATGGCGAGGGCGATGAGTGCATACAGGCTGCCGTATGAGAGTCCGCTTATGATGAGCTGGAGAAACATAAGATTACCCTAATCTTGGGGCTGCGCCCCAATCGGAGTACTGGAGTATTGGAATTGAAAGAGAGAGGGGCAGCTTGTTGCATCTATTATCCATTACTCCAAAACTCCAGTACTCCATCATTCCATGTCTTTCAAAATGGCCAAGTCTTCCAGTAGATCTTAGTCCTTATCCAAAAGCCGTAGAGACCTAGTGGCTCAAACACCACGATCAAAACAATGATTAAGCCGAAGATGATGCTTGCAACGTTGGGCAGGCCGGTCAAGCTCATCCAGCCCTTTGAAAATGAGACCAAAGCAGTCCCGATGTGGGGCAGTTCCTGGATCTTGTCCAATGTCAGCATGAGCCATGTCATGACGATTCCACCCATAATAGAACCGAAAATAGAACCCAATCCCCCAACGATCACGAAGGCCAGAAAATAGATGGAGAGGATGAAGTTAAATGTACTTGGATTGATAAAACCGAGCAGAAAAGCGAAAAGCCCGCCGGCAACGCCCGCATAAAAGGCACTAACGGCAAAGGCG
>JASFEQ010000399.1:0-4282 GCA_050124735.1 Desulfobacteraceae bacterium
TCCCCTCGGTGCGCTCTTCAATCATTTTGACCCATGGCTGGAGCACATTAATATTACGAAGGTGCTTGGGCGGGATGATAACATTCAGGCTCAATTCAATGGGCCGTGCCAAGACGATACCGGACAAAAGCATCATCCCCGCAAGGATCGCCACAAATACAAAAAACTTCCTTCCTTTTTTATTCATCATTTTTCCCTCCTTTTTAGTTCATTTTTCATCCATGGTTAATTTACCCAAAACTCTCTGTTCCCAGCAATCATTTTTCTTTCCAAGACTAGTTCTTGTCACGCCATCCGATCTTCGGTTTGCCATTCTCCTTTCTGATGGTGATCCACTTATCCTGCAAAAGGGGATTTGTGAAGGGGAAATCGAATCTCTTATGAAGTCCTCTCGTCTCTTTTCTTTCCAGGGCGGTATGAAAGATGATCTCCCCGCATTCCATCAGATCGATGGTCTCCAGGGCCCTCACCAGCGTGTGCGCATTGCCTGCCATCATTGTGTTAAAAACCTTCCCTCTCAAGTCTCTCAGATACTTCAAACCCGCCTTAAGTAATGTCTCTGACCTCACGTTGACACCCGCGTAATCACCCATAATCTGCTGAAGGGCCAGGTTTGCCTCTTTCCAGTTGGGTCCGTTTTTTCTGGCAAGGAGCTGGGAATAGAACTGGGCCCGCTCTTTCACGAGATCGCTCCTCTCAGGGCTCTGAAAGCTCTTTATCTTCTTGGCCTTTTTTGAGGCACTCCCACCAGCAATCCAACCGAATGTGGCAGCGCCCGCACAGTCGGCCCTAAAATTCCCCACTGGATCACCAGCCGCATACAACCGTTTCACGTTCGTTTCCGCTTCTGTATCGATCTCTATGCCCCTGCCCACGAGAAAGGGTTCGTACTGCATGAACTCCACCCTGTGCTTTCTCACATCAATGCCTTCCTCTGCCATGTAATTCAGCATCCCCGTGTTGCCCTCTTCCACCAGCCCCCACATCATGTACTCCATATCTTCATCTGATGTGGAGCTGCAATCCATGTAGACCGGGCCAACCCCTGATTTGAACATATCCGTGAACACGGAACTCCATATATCCCCTGTGATGTCACCCAATTCTCTGGTGGCCTTGGTCACAAAAGGGCCCACGGTCTTCCCCTGAGGATCTTTATAGAGGCCTATCCAGGTGGCCTTACCACACCGGGCGAAATATTTGGGGCCGGCATGCCTGTTGGGGAATTCCATATTCACGAGTCTGGACCCTGCACGGTAGGCGATAGCCTGGGCACTCCCTGTGTTGACGGGGCAATTGGCGGTGTTGAACATCCATCCCGGGGTGGGCGGAGGATAGAGCCTGCTTCCACATCCCGTGGCCAGAATAATGCATTTTGTCCGAAAGATCTTCACGATGGGCCCCTCTTTCCTGGTGCTGATGCCTATGGCCCCCGTGGCTTGTCCCTCCTTTGTGATCACTTCAGAGATGGACAGATGATTGACTATTTTGACGCCGCGCTTTTTCGCCTGCTTTGTGAGTACCTCTTTCTGGTTGTGCCCTGCGTACTTGAGCCAGATGCGGGGACGGTCCGGAAAGGCGTGCCCGGAGAAATCCCAGGTGCCTTTGGGCCGCATGGATATGCCCCAGCTATCCCAGTCTTTTACCCGATCATAGGATTGCTGCAAGAAAGTGATGGCAAGAGAACGATCTGAAAAGCCTCCCACCTGACTTTTAAGGTATTCGACGAAAATGGGTTCCATGTCTTGGCCGTGAACCTCCGGGATATAGCAAAGGAAATGATCATTCCCCGTTGCCCCGCAACCGCTCCGTTTGGCATTGGCCTTCTCCGCCACCATGACGCTAACGCCCTGTTCTGCCGCGTGGATGGCCGCCATTAATCCCGCGATGCCGCCACCTACCACCAAGATATCCACCTCGATGGCCTTCTTATCCATTTTGATCATGTTGTCTCATCCTCCTACACATATACACAGGAAATCGGGGTCATGTCTTGATTAGAGTTTCAATAGCTTCTTAGCATTTTGACCCAGTATTTTGGCTTTATCCTCCTCCGGCAGATCCCAGTCCTTCACAATGGCAAGGTTTTCACGCAAATAGACCTCCCCCTTTTCTGGCGAAAAGGGATAATCCGTTCCGAAAAGCATCCTTTGCGTGCCGAAAAAGGCATGCCCACATGGGAGTGCTGCCGCCGTGCCGTCAACGGCTGTGTCTCCATAAACTCTTTTCAGAGATTCTGAAACAGGCTTTTCCATCTCCTTTTTGAGCTTTTCAAATTTGATGTTGAAACGATTAGTGAAAAACGGGAACATGCCACCCCCCAAATGATGCGTAACCACCTTCAATGTGGGATGACGCTCCATAGTCCCACTCACGAGCAACCTTAACAATGCGATTGTAGTGTCAAAAGGCCAACCAAAGAGACGCATCACAGCCGGATCTTCATCGACGAGATTGTAGGAGCCCCAGTTCATGGGATGGAGAAAAACTGGGATATCATATTCACAGACCTTTTCATAAAAAGGGCCATTCTCAGGATCATCAACGCCCTTGTTGTTGTGATTTGTCCCTATGACCACACCCCGGCAGCCCCATTCATTTACGGCCCGATCAAGCTCATAAACGGCTTGCGTCACATCGAGGAGGGAAACAACTGCAAAGGGAATAAACTTATCAGGATGTGAGCGGCAGACCCTTCCGATGGCATCATTGCTGATCCTACAGACCTCAGCCGCCTCCTCTGCCTTCAGTCCCACAAGAATCGGTGTTGTTTGGGTTAAGACCTGCATGTCGATGCCATACTTTTCCATGACTTTGATCCGTTCTTCCGGATCAGAGCTTTCAGAGGCAAAGTTCTTTTGCAGGCGCTGAAAGTTCTCTTTGGAGGAGAGCTTTTCTTCCACTTCACTGGTAATCATATGGCTTGAAAAATCAATGATCATTGCTAGGCTCCTTGAAAATAACAATCTTTTCAGTTTTACGGCTTTGGACGTAATATTCTTACTCTTATTGGTGGCCCATAGACGCTTTTCATATTGTACAGATGTCTCAAGGCTTTGCCAGCCCTCAGGGAAATGAGAAGCACGAAGATGGTGTCCGTTTACAAAAAAGCGCTTAGAATCCCATTCGTCCGGGCAGCCAAGTGGCGAGGGAAGGGAAAACCATGATCAATGCGAGTCCGAGCATAAGAAGTATGAGAAATGGAAGAGAGCCCCCTACGATGTCCTTCATGGTAATGCCCGGGACAGAGCCCTTCAAGATGAAAAGATTCAGGCCCACAGGTGGGGTAATCATACCCATCTCCACATTGATCGTCACGATTATGCCGAACCAGACAGGATCAAAACCGAGTTGTGTCACAATCGGGAATATGATGGGTAGGGAGATGACCATGATGGCCATAGGATCCAGGAGACACCCCATCAATAAAAGGATAAAATTAATAATGATCATGATGGCCCATTTGGATAGGTCGAGGCTGGTGACTATTTCTGTCACGTATTGCGGTATTGTCAGAGTAGAGAGTAAGAAAGCCATCACGTTTCCGCCGATGACCAGAAACATGATCATAGCGGTCACCCCCACCGTCCTCAGAAGGGCTCCATGCAGAGCCTTAACAGTGAGTCTTCTGTAAACGAGTGCAATGGCAATGGCAAGGGTTGCTCCAATGGCTGCGGATTCTGTGGGCGTGGCAATACCTGCATAGATACTGCCCACAATGCTGATGGCCAACACCACAAATGCCCAGACCCGCTTCAGGGAGGAGAACCTTTTACTCCAGCTCGCGGCCCCCGTTCTTGGAGCAAGATCAGGCCTGATCTTTACAGCAACACCAACGGCAGAGCTTAGGATGAGTGACAGAATTATTCCTGGGATAATCCCTGCCACAAAGAGCTTTCCGATGGAGACTTCCGTGATAATACCATAAATGATCATGGTAATGCTGGGAGGGATCAGGATACCGAGCGTACCGCCGGCTGCAATGGAGCCGACGGCCAGGTAACGATTATAACCCCGTTTGACCATCTCTGGGATGGATACGAGTCCCACGGTAGCAGCGGTTGCAGGGCTTGAACCGCTTATTGCCGCGAACCCGGTACATGTGGCAATGCTGCTGATGGCCAAACCGCCGGGGAGCCAGCTAAGCCAGTCATGTGCGGCGGTGTAAATGTCATCGCCCAGGCCTGAGAACGAGACCACTTCGGCCATCAAAATAAAGAGCGGCAAGGTCAGCAGAAAGAGACTCGTACCCGTATCAGCGGCCACCTCTGCGATTTGATAG
>JASFEQ010000400.1:0-4281 GCA_050124735.1 Desulfobacteraceae bacterium
GGATTCCCGGTGGGGTTCACGTATAGTTTGCCGTCGGGCTGCGCGATCAGAGTGCGGGCCCCTTTCAACACCAAATGGCATCCGTATTTCTTCACAAACTGGATCGAAGTACCGATACGATCATGCTGTATGGCTGAGGTCTTTATTCCAGTCAACCGGGCCATTTCGCCAGGATGAGGGGTAAGTATTGCCCTTTGGCTGCAACTGGATATGGAGGTTGGATCCTGTGACAGGGCATTGAGTCCGTCCGCATCGATGACGATTGGTAACCGACTCCCTGCCACTATGCGTCTGACCAGGCTTGTGGTCTCAGGGTTGGTGGACAGTCCTGGCCCCAGTGCCAAGGCCGTTTTACCCTCCATCAGGGCCCTGATTTTCTTTTCGGCCTTGAGGGATAGACTCCCATCTGATGTCTCTGGCAAAGGTTCTGTCATCGCCTCTGTCAGCTTGCTCTCAAGGATGGGGTTCAGGCTTTTGGGCACACCCAGAGTGACTAAACCGGCACCGGCCCGCAGCCCCCCTAATGCTGTAAGTGTGGCGGCACCAGTCTTGCCCGTTGATCCGGACAACACCAGAAGATGACCCCTATTTCCTTTGTGGATGTCCTGATTTTCTATGGCAAAGAGATGACTGAGATCAGTCGGATTAGTCATCACGCAGCTCATGGGTACCTGACTGGCCACTGAGTCCGGGATGCCGATATCAATTCTAATCAGCCTACCCACAAGGTCCGCGCCAGGGAAAATCAGGTGGCCCACCTTTGGGAAACCGAAGGTGGCAGTGAGCTCCGCCTTGATGGCGACCCCCATAATCTGCCCTGTATCGGCGTTGAGACCAGAGGGGATATCAATGGCCATAACAGGCTTGTCCAACCCATTGACATATTTTAAGACCTGGCTGTAAAAGCCCTTTACAGGGGAATTTAGTCCAGTCCCCAGAATTCCGTCTATGATAAAGTCACAATTCCTTAGCACACGACGCCTTGTTCCCCAGCTCTTTGCGTCAGGGATCTCCAGAATCTCCAACCCCATTTTCTTGATGACCTTCAGGTTTATCAAGGCGTCTCCGGAGATGTTGTTCGATCTTGCTAAAAGGATAACCGTGACCCGAACTCCCGCCTGCTGGAGATATCTTGCCATCACGTATCCATCTCCACCGTTATTGCCCCGACCGCATAGGACGACCACGTGAGAATTGGCTGGGGGAGCAAAATGATCCAGGAATACCCTGGTGGCACCACGGGCCGCATTTTCCATGAGCACGGCACCCGGTATGCCCAATTCCTGAATGGTGATCCGATCCATCTCCTGTATTTCAGGGGCCTTAACCAATCTCATCGCTTTTCTCCAGGACTACCATGGCGACTCCGTATTCGCCCTCATCTGAAAGACTTAGATGAGAGCTGGTTATTTTTTTCTCCCGGCATATGTCAGAGGATCTCCCGTGTAGTTTCAAATAGGGCTGACCGCCAGGATGATGGAAGATCTCAATGTCTCTCCATCTTATTCCTCTCCGCATGCCAAAGCCAAGGGCCTTGGAAAAGGCCTCTTTGGCTGCAAAACGGAGGGCAAAGGCTGATGAAGGATAGGCCCGCTTGTAACAGAATTCCTTCTCCTCAGGGGTGAATACTCGACCTACAAATCGGTCCCCCCATCTCTCCATAACCCTTTCTACACGCTTTATGTTAACCAGATCGACGCCAATTCCGTAAATCATGAGTCAAAAGGAAGTGATTTAAAGTGCCTAAAGTGAGCTAAAATGTCTAAAGTAATCTAGAGGGCTAAATTGACTAAAGTTAGGAATTAAATTAGAAAGCGCATTTAAATAAATTCGGCCAATCACCCGGTGATGCTGGTTTCCGAAAGGTGATATCTCAAAAGAGATTCCACCGGGCAGCGCGGTGGCCAAATATTTGGGATTTACGCCACAAGATCCTTTGGAATCTCCCATGCCCTCAGTTAAATCTCAAATATTTGGCCACCTCCCTCCAGGAATATAGATATCGCCTTGAGGAAATTAGCATGGCCGGGTGTGGAATGGAGTAGCCGTTAATCTCCCATCAGAAGTCTTTTACGAGGGCGATCATCTCCCTGACGGCCTGATCAAAACCCACAAAGATTGCCCGCGTCACGATGCTGTGGCCTATGCTGTATTCCTCAATAAGAGGAAGGGACCCAAACCTCTTTATGTTGACGTAGTTGAGGCCATGTCCCGCACTGATTCCAAGTTTCAACTTCTCAGCGGCTTCCGTGGCCTTGGCGATGCGCATGAAACGCTCCTGGGCCTCAGACTCAAATCGGGCCTCGGAATAATGCCCCGTGTGAATCTCAACCACCCCACCCCCAACCTGTTGTGCAATCTCTATCTGAGACACATCGGGATCAATAAAAAAGCTGACCTCTATCCCCTCCTCCTTGAGTTGTGAAACCACTTTCTTATAGAGGTCGGGGTTGGATTTCACATCAAGGCCTCCCTCTGTGGTAAGTTCCTCCCTTCTTTCAGGAACCAGTGTCACCAGGTCAGGTTTGATATTGCGGGCAATTTCCACCATCTCCTCCACGGCGGCCATTTCCAGATTGAGCTTTGTCCTTACTGTCTGGCGCAGAAGAACAAGATCCCTATCATTGATGTGACGTCTGTCTTCACGGAGGTGACATATAATGCCATCTGCTCCAGCCAGTTCAGCTATGCCTGCTGCCAGCACAGGATCAGGCTCATCAATACCCCTTGCCTGCCGAACGGTTGCCACATGATCAACATTGACTGCTAGGCGTGCCAAATTTCATCCCTCCTTCATCAAACGCAGAAGCCTTGCTTCCTCCTTTTCCATGCGCCTCGCCTCTTCAGGCGACCTCTCATGGTCAAAACCTAATAAATGCAAAAGGCCGTGAAGCAATAAACGATAGATGGTCTCTTCCAAAGCTTCGTCCAACACCCTTGACTCATTAATGGCCGTGTCCACTGACAGAACAACGTCCCCGAGCATTCCAAAATCGTCGTCTGATGCACGCCCGTTGGACATGGGGAAGGCCAATACGTTTGTGGGGCCTTCTCTGCGCAGAAAACGCCAGTTCAGTTGGGCCATATGCTGGTCATCGGTAAGAAGGACACTCAATTCGCCATCATGACAGCCCAAGTCTTTTAAGACCTTCTTCAGCTTTTTCTTTATCGTCGGGCTTTTTAGACCCGGAATCTTCTGCTGAAATGTGATCTGTACTTCCATCCACACCTTTTTTTGAGGCGCCTACGGGTACCTCTGGGTATTCAATGCGCTGATGAAAGATCCCACTCAAAGTCTTATTGAAACTTTTGGCGATCTCATTGAGGTCCTTTAGGGTGAGTTCGCAGTCATCAAGCTGTCCATCGGAAAAAGCCTTGTTCATGATTTTTTGCACCATGCCCTTGATGCGGGAAGGCGTTGGATTTACCAAGGATCTGGATGCAGCCTCCACCATGTCCGCGAGCATGACGAGCCCAGCCTCTTTGGTCTGAGGTTTGGGTCCCGGGTACCGGAAATTTTCCTCATCCACCTCCGGGGATTTTTCCCCTTTCGCGATCATGCGCTCCTTTGCCTTCTGATAAAAATAGGTGATTAGACTGGTGCCGTGGTGTTGGTGAATGATATCAGTGATCTCCCTTCCAAGTTTGTTCTTTTTGGCCAGATCCACCCCGTCCTTGGTGTGAGAAATCAGGATCAGACTGCTCATGGAAGGGGCGAGTTTTTCATGCCTGTTTTCACCCCAAATTTGGTTTTCGATGAAGTAGAGGGGCTTCTTCATCTTCCCAATATCATGATAATAGGCACTCACCTTGGCCAAGAGTGGATTGGCATCAACAGCCTTGGCAGTGGCTTCCACCATATTGCTGATAATCACACTGTGGTGATAGGTCCCGGGGGCCTGAACCATGAGCTCCCTTAAGAGAGGTTGGTCGAGATTCCCTAGTTCTAATAATTTGATGTCAGTGGTGAAACCGAAAGACATCTCGACGAGGGGTAAGATGCCGGTGGCAATAATGCCCATGAGAATCCCCCCAAGGAGCCCGAATGCGGCGGCAATGAGTGCTTCCATGGTATAAAGGGAGCCATAGATCATCTCTATAGAAAGACTTAGAATAATATGGATCAGCCCCACTTTCAGGCCAGTTTTGATCAAGATGCCCCGCTCTGAGCAGCTTCTCACGCCAAAGGCAGCAACGAGGCTGCTGATAAAGAAATATACGAAGAACTCCACTCTCCCTCCCGTTATGAGAGAGGCGAGTACTGAGATGACCAATGAAAAA
>JASFEQ010000401.1:0-4263 GCA_050124735.1 Desulfobacteraceae bacterium
CCCAGACCTCCCACAATGATGACCGCGATGCTCTTCAGCAGCGGTAAAAGCCCCATATCCGGTGCCACGGAGTAGATGGAGCCAAGTATTCCTCCGGCCGCAGCTGCGAGAGCACCTGCTAGGGTGAAAGTGACCATGTAAACTCTGTCTATATTGATGCCCTTGATAACGGCCGCTTCACGGTTAAGGGACGTGGCCCTCATGGCCTTTCCCATGCGCGTCCTTTGGATAAACCACCATAAGCCGATAAACAAGCAAACGGATGCGATGATGGCAAAAAGCCGATCATAAGGGATGAAAAGGCCTCCCCAACGAAGAACACTTGCCTTGAAAGGGCTGTGCATGGACCGAGATATGGTGCCCCATGCAACGGCGGCCAAGGTTTGCAGTACAAACATGAGCCCAAGGGAGGCCATGATGGAAGCAAGAATATTACCGCGGATCGGACGGAATACCACTCTCTCGAGTACCATGGAAATGAATGCCACAACTAGAATACCCGCGACGAGGCTTAGCATAAACGGGAGTCCGATTAGATCAATGGACCAGTAACAAAAGTATGCACCCAACATGAAAAGCTCGCCATGAGCGAAGTTGAGCACATCCATGATACTGAAAATGAGCGTCAAGCCCACGGCCATCAGGGCGTATATAATGCCAATTGAGAGCCCGTTAATAATTTGCTGGACGAAGAATGCAACCTCGTTCATTCCCTGCGCCCTTATTTATGGTTGAACTCGAGCTAACACCCGAGTTCAACCATTCTTCATTTAGGAATTCGAGTGGAGAGACTACTTTCCTGCATAAACGCCTGTAACAGGAACGATCTTGCCGCCTTTGAACATCCCTAGACCGGAGGCAACCTCAGCCTGTCCATTTTCGTCGAATCTGAGTATAAAATCTGGGTAGCCGTACACGCCTTTTATACGGGTCTGGGCAAAGGCATCTCGAATGGCCTTGTAATCGGTTGTCGTCTGTGCCTTTCTAATAGCTTCAGCCACGGCATAGACGGCGTCATAGGTGGGTGCAGAGACAAAATTGGGATCAATACCATTCAGCTCCTTAAATTTCTGGGCCCATTGATAAACGTGCGGCACTTTGGGGCTGGCATAAAAGGGCAGTTCAAACATGAACCCATCCGCGGCATCGCCCAGTTTCTTTGCCAGTTTGAGAGAACTGCAGCTGGCGGACCCTATGATTTTGTCAAACCCCACTTGACGGGCTTGTCTCACCAGAAGCTCGCAGTGCTCTGGAGCATTGACGGCAAGAATAAGGGCTTCTGGCTCCTTACGCTTTATCTTTTGCAGTTCAATGAGAAAGTCTTCTTGGGCAGGATTAAATAGTACGGTTTCCAGGATCTTAATGCCTTTTCCTTCTAAGGCTTTCTTATAGGCCTCAGTGCGGCCCCGACCGAAATCATCATTCGGACCTATAAGGGCAACCGATTTTAACTTTAGGTCTTCAGCCATATCTCGCGATCCATACTTGATACGCATTTTGTCGGTATCCTTGTTACGAAACATGTACTGATGGCGGTAATCAGGGTCCGTAATCTTGGGGTGGGTAGATACTGCTGTGACCTGAGGAATTTTTGCCCTATCGGTTACCTTCATAACGGCCAGGGTGACGCCACTACACATTCCCCCCAAGATAAAACTCACTTTATCTTTTTCGATGAGTCTCTCTGCCGCAGCCACTCCCACTTCAGGCCGACATTCCGTATCGTATTCAACGTAATCTAGTTTGTAGCTCTTGCCCTTTATATTGATCCCTCCCTTTTCATTGATCTCCTTTATGGCTAGCTTAACTGCACCAATGGAATATGGTTCCAGGCGGGAAACACGGCCACTCATGGGGTTCAAAATACCAATGGTTACGGTATCTTCAGCGCCAAAGGCAGTGTCCATGCCCCCCATTGCCACGGTAAAACAGAAAGACAGCAGAACAAGCGTCATCCCTATGATAATCTTTGGTACCTTCATTTTTTTGCCTCCTTTTATGCATAAATGAGAGACCTTAACACCCGGTTCTTGCCTACCTGGAAAGTAATATTTGTTCAATTCCTTTCAGGTTATCACCCCCTTTTGCACCTTCGCTTGAAGGGATATGCCATTTTAAAGACGGTCCCCGTACAGCCCGGTCCCGTGAACAGGGTAGAGTGCAATGCCTTTGATCAGTCGATATCCGTCCTTTGAATATTCGCCCCTAGGGAAGTGAAGAGTTCATGGAAGTTGGGGAAAGAAACCCCCACATATTCTGCGTCGTCGATAATCGTCTCTCCCATGGCCATCATGGCCGCTACGGCTGTTGCCATAACGATGCGATGGTCATGACGCCCGTCGATAGGAGCCGCTTTTAAATCGGAATTGTAGATTGTCAGGCTGTCTGGAGTTTCATCGAAGCGCCCGCCCATCTTAATCAGCTCTTCCATGATAGACCTGGTGCGGTCGGTCTCTTTGAGACGACTTGCTTCAATATTTTTTAGGATGGTCTTTCCCTTGGCCTTGCAACCCAGGACAGCCAGGGCTGGCACCGCATCAGGGGTACCGGAGCAATCGATCTCTATGCCACGTAGTTCGTTGCCGCCTTCCACTGTGACGGTTCGCCCCCCATCCTCGAAGGTTACATTTCCGCCCATCTCTTTAATAATGTGGGGGTAGGCCCGTTCGCCAGCGAAATCGTCGGGGTCCATACCTATGAAGGTAACCTTCGAGTCGGTGATAGCTGCAGCGACCATGGGATAGCCGGAGGTGCCCCAGTCAGCAGGAATCTCAGTCTCAAAAGACCGGTACCGCTGACCGCCTGGGACAGTGAACTCATCGTAGTCCCGATGGCTTACTTCTCCGCCTGCCGCCCTCATCCAGCCCATGGTCATATCTACATAGGGGCGCTCCATCAGGTTGTCCTCCTTGATGGTGACCCCTTCCGGGGTCAGTGCACATGCTATCAGAAGGGGGCTCAACCATTGCGAGTTGACTCCCGGTAGTTTCGATTTGCCACCTTTCATGGGGCCCTTGACCACTACCGGAGCGGTTCCTGAGTTACGGGTTGAAAAGACCTCAGCACCAAAATCGTTCAATGCGTCTATAAGAGGCTGTGAAGGGCGATGGCATATCTGGTAGTCGCCGGAGACGACTGAGTACCCATCCACCAAGGCACTGATGGCGACTAGCAGGTAGAATCCGGTGCCGGAGTTCCCAGCATCCAATACACAGCCTGGCACCTGAGGCTGGTTGGCTACGCCTTCGAAGACCCACTTATCGGTCTTTGTGGTATCGATCTTGGCGCCCAAAGCACGCATCATGTTTACTATAGAGTAGCTGTCTATCCCTGGTAGAGGGTTGCTCACTTGAGAAGTTCCCTCTGCAAGCCCGCCCAGCACAATGGCGCGAGCCGTTGCAGACTTGTTGCCCGGGATCCGGATGGTTCCCTGAAGGGAGGATTTTTTCACCACAAACTTCATGACAATCTCCTTCAGTGTTTACCAAGATATCCAAGATTGTTTGAAATAGCGCGAGTCGTCTCAAGAAGAAGGGGAACGTATTCATTAATAAGTGTTTTTTTGCTACACTGCCGACTCAGAACCGCTATGTTCACTGCTCCCTCCACTTCTCCTGCTGCATTGAAAACTGGTGCTGCAGCAACCCTGTGATCACGAAGAAATTCTCCGTCATTCAGGGCATATCCCTTTCTCCTGACTTGGACAAGTTCCTTAGAAAGTTTACTGCCGTCCTTACCGATAAACTCAACAGCCTCAGGGTCATCGGAGAATTCGCTCATCAACTCATCATATTTTACAGCTTCCAAGTGAGCTAAGATGGCCCTTCCAATACACGACCTATAGATATTCAGACGACTTCCCACGTAAAGATCTAAATTAAGGCTTTTTGGCTGTTTGATCCGCACAATATATACAACGTCTCTCCCATCAAGAATCCCGAGGTTAACTGTCTGTTCAGTTTTCCGAAATAATTCTTCGATGTATGGAAGGGCAGTTTCTCGCAGGTCCAGATTCAATATGGCTGTAAAACCAAGTGATAGGACCCGTGGCCCAAGCTGATATTCGTTCGCGACTGGATCGAAACGCACATATTCGAGACTTAAAAGGGTACGAAGAAGTCGGTAGGTGGTAGGTTTTGGAAGGTCGGTCTGGACCGCTATCTCTCGCAACCTGAGCCTAGGTTGCTCAACAGAAAATGATTGTAGGATTTCAAGACCTCTTTTAAGCGATTCGACCAACTTCATGGTGTTTCACTCTGTGAG
>JASFEQ010000402.1:0-4262 GCA_050124735.1 Desulfobacteraceae bacterium
AAACGGCAATGGCGAGGAGGAGTGTCCTGGGCCATCCAGATGCGCCATAACGGTACTGCGGCAGTGGCTCATTGAATTGATACGTAAGCACGAAGGCTACACAGGCGATCGTTATCCATATGAGCCACTCGACGGTTACAGACGTTGATTTACGCATCCCGTATCCTTGGATGTCAGTGGATAATTCGGGCCCCTTTTCGGGGGCCCGAATTATTAACAAATTCTATCTCTAGTTACTTCTTCTTGCCAATCCCTAAGTCCTTATAAACGACTGAATAACTGGATATGGCATCCCGGATAAGCTTCTTCCCATCCTCCATATTTCTGTAGCTGTTGATCAAATGCATGTATTTGCTGCGGTTGAACTTCTGGAAGGAGTCGCTCTGCCAGGCCTCATGAAAGGCCCACTCGAGATACTTGAGGCGATCCTGGGGCACACCCTTGCGGGCAAAAAAACCCCGGAATCTCATGAGCGGTTCCATTTTAAGCCCTATGTCCTTTATGGAGGGGGAGGCTGAAAAGGCCTTGGGTCGGTCATTGAGCAAGGTGAGGATGGGCTTCATGTCATTAGATTCGATATAGGCCCGCACGTCTCCCGGTTGTTCGAAGAGGGCATCCACATGCCCGCCCACCAGGGCTCCGTAGCGCTCGGCTGGCTTATCAAAGCTGACCTGTGTCACCTTGAATCCCAGGGGCTGCTCCAGAAGGTACATGGTCACCCGTTCCATGGATCCCTGATGGGCCACATTGGCCACAGTGACCTTACCCGGGTTTGCCTTGGTGTACTTTATGAAGGAGTCCCAGTCTGAAAAGCGTTTATCGCTGGGGCGCACATATATCTGGCTGAAGGTCACCTGCGCTATGCAGATGGGAAACCAGTCCTCGGCTGGATTCTCCTTGATGACCCCTGCAGCGTAAAGGGTTGCTGCGTCATCAATATGCTCCGTCAGTGTGTAACCATCGGGCCGAGCCGCGAAAAAGTCGGTTAAGCCGGCCACACCGCCTCCACCCGGCTTATTGACCACAGTGACGGGAACCTTGATGACCTTCTCAAGGGCTACTGCCATGGCCCGAGTCAACTGATCTGAGCCCCCACCTGCCCCATAAGGAACAATGATGGTAATAGGCCTGTTTGGGAATCCACCAGGCTTATCCATGGCCAGAGAGATCGAAGGGAGAAACAGAGCGGCAACCAGGGCAAGCCCAATAGAAAATGTTAAAACCTTCCAAATTTTACACTTTTTCATAATAGCACCTCCTCGTAGAAGGTTAGTCTTTTGCGAGTCAAAGCCCCCAAGCATTGACCTTCCCTTTGCCTATTATTCCTTTTCCGCAAGTCCTTAAACGTGATCCATTTAATTTGAGTTACAAGTGGTCTTGCCATCCCCCCTTTCTGGAAAATATTCTCACCCTTTTCCAAATTTACATAATGTATCCCCTAACCAAAGTGATGTGTCAAGCAGAAATAGGCTCTCCACCACGCTGAAACATCTTCCACAAAGGGGTTTCCAACCTCATTGGGGCCTAAAATCTGGGGGGTTTTTTATGGCTTGGATCGAAGGCAACGCATCAGATGATGCCTTGATGGTGCATCAGGGGGGTTTTGCTTGACCTTTTCCAAGGCGAGAGGTAACGTAAATCGAAAGCTAACTTCAATGTATAGGGGTTTCCCTTTTTGAGTCCTGCCTGGAACCGTGGCGGGACGTTTTATAAAGTCGCGAGAGCGATTCTATATGTTGCCTTTTTGAGGAGGAAGATCCTGCTATGTCCTTAAAACGCGTTCCGAGAACTGATTTCATCGTTCCACGTTGTACAGAGGCTTGTCCAGCTGGTGTGGACGTGCCCAGGTATATCCGTGCTGTGAAAGATCAAAAGTATGATGAAGCCGTGGCGGTTTTGCGAGAGAAGATCCCTTTCCCAACGGTATGTGCAGATGCCTGCTTCGCGCCTTGTGAAGATGTATGTGCGTACAAACAATTCGGGGACCCCATTGCGATTCGAGCCATCAAGCGTGCTGCTGTGGACAAGGGTGGAGATACGTGGAAAAAGAATAAGAAGGTGGCGGATAAAACGGGCAAGAAGGTGGCCATTGTTGGGGCTGGTCCCGCAGGTCTCACTGCCGCCTACTATCTTGTGAGCAAAGGCCATGAGGTGACCGTATTTGATTCTTTTTCCAGGGCAGGCGGCACGATGCGCTATGGGATACCTAAATACAGATTGCCTGAGGAAAGGCTGGAAAAAGAGGTCAATGACATTTTAGATGTGGGTGTGACGTTCAAGGGGAACGCGACCATTGGAAAGGACGTCAGCCTGGATCAACTCGACAAGGAGTTCGATGCCATCTTCGTCGCAAGCGGAGCCAACAAGAGCATGACGATCCCTATTGAGGGTGCTGAAAAGAGGGGCGTCCTCTGGGGTTGGGATTTTCTGCGGGACGTTGGACTGGGGAATGCTTTTCAATTCGCGGGTGATGTGATCGTGGTTGGCGGCGGCAACGTGGCTATTGATGTGGCCCTAACGGCCAAAAGAATGGGGGCCAAGAATGTGCACCTCTTCTGTTTGGAAACGCGGGAAGAAATGCCTGCCCATGAGTGGGAGATCGCCCGTGCTGAGGAGGAAGGTGTTTTTATCAACAACTCTTGGGCCCCTAAGAAGGTCCTAGGCGAGGAAGAGGCTTCGGGGTTAGGATTAATAAGATGTACCTCCGTCTTTGATGATGCGTGTAACTTCAATCCAACCTATGATGAGGAAATTACGCACAAAATGGAGGCAAACCAGATCATTCTGGCTGTCGGACAGACAGCGGATCTGGAATTTCTGAAAAAGGCGAAAAACATCAACACGGACCGTGGGCGGATTGAAGTGGAAAGAGAGGGCCTCGCCACGGGGAAGAAGGGTGTCTTCGCTGGCGGAGATGCGGTGAGTGGCCCAGATTCGATCATCGGTGCCATAGCCCACGGAAGGAGAGCGGCTGCGGCGATTGACAAATATTTGGGCGGAGATGGAAACATAGATGAAATGCTGGCCACACCTGAAGAAGAGGTGCTTCTGCCAGAGTTTGTTATAGACGTGAAGTCACGGAATGACCTGGCCTTTTTAAAGCCTGGGGAAAGGGCCGCTGGGTTTGATCATGTGGAATTGGGACTGACAGAGGCGCAAATTGCTGCTGAATCGAGTCGTTGTTTGAACTGCGACGCAAGAAGATTCGAGGTGCTGCTGAATACTGAGTACTGCAAGGAGTGCGGATATTGCGCCGAGGTTTGTGAAATGGAAGTGTTTGGACCCGCTGATTCTTTTAATGCCAAAGGTTACAGACCTGAAGAAGTGAAGTCCTCAAATTGGTGTTGCGGTTGCTCCAAATGCTATTTTGCCTGTCCGGACTTCGCCATTGATGTGAAAGAGGCAACGGGATGAAACAGAGGAGGTTTCTCGTATGAAGAGGTTTTTGGAAACAGGGAACTTTGCAATCACTGAAGGAGCGATTCTGGCCGGGTGCAGATTTTTTGCTGGCTACCCCATCACGCCGGCTACGGAACTGGCCGAGTCCATGAGTCTCCGATTACCGCAGGTGGGTGGTGTCTATCTTCAGGCGGAAGACGAGTGTGCCGCCATGCACATGTGCATCGGGGCTGCCCTGGGCGGTTACAAGGCGATGACGGCCACCTCCGGACCGGGCTTTATCCTTTATGCTGATCCGTATGGATGGGCCCTTGGCTGCGAAACCCCCCTTGTGGTCCTCAATTCGGGCCGCGTTGGCCCGGTCAGTGGGATCACGGGCGCGCCAGGGCAGGGCGAATTCTATCTTATGCGCTACCCCACGCAAGGGGGTAATTTCGAGACGATCTGTCTGGCGCCCAACTCTGCGCAGGAATGCATGGCCATGACTGTTGAGGCCTTTTATTTGGCAGAAAGGTTTCGTATGCCCGTATCTGTCCTCGCGGACCAGCTCATAACCGACGGGTTTGAGGATATCAGCGTTCCGGAAAATGATGAAGAAATGAAAGAGATGGGCTTCCGTGTGTGGCCCAGAGAGGTATGTCAGGGTCCCGATTTCTATCCCGCCACAGACGAACTGGATATCCCACCTGTTGTGCTGGGCCACAATACGGGCGCCCTATGTTCGGACTGGACCCCCACTGAAGAAGGATACGATATTGAGGAAGTGGAGGCCCACCATAAGCACGCATATCGCCTGATCTACAAGGTTCGCAATAACAGGCATATTTTCAACCATTTCTATGAAAAAAAGCATATGGATGACG
>JASFEQ010000403.1:0-4256 GCA_050124735.1 Desulfobacteraceae bacterium
ATGAACATTTTAGGAATAAGTTCTGCCTGCCAGTGATCCGAATTCACAATGGTTGCCACAACCCCTGAACCGCCTCTGCGGTTTACGTCCATAGCCTTTTTAAAGATATCCAGGTGGTTGATGTTTTCGGGTGAGACAGGCTCCAAGAAGATCTCTGCGTCCCCGCCGCAGATCATATCTGTCTTTTCCACATCCTTTCCCTTGAGGATGAAATTAAGGCGCAAAGGAGTGTGCGTTTCAAGAACCTTTTTGGCCCCCTCAAGGACCTGAGCCTCAAGAAGACCTCCTCCTATGGTGCCTATAAACGACCCATCCTCCATGATCAGAAATTTTGTGCCCGCATGTCTCGGCGCCGCTCCCGTCTGTCTGATCATTGTGGCCAGGACAGAAAAACAATTTTTTTTAAGCAACTCAACGATCTTGGCATAGATATCTTCCATTATCTCACCTTACTATCTTATAAATGCTTTCTTGGATAGATCCGATCACGACTTGATCCACCTGACTGTCCTTCTCCCCAAGAATTAGATCGGCCAGATTTCGGACCTCTTGCCCTTCTGGGATTAAATCGAGCTTATTCAGAAATGCAACCCTCTTTGCGGAGATAGGTGTCCCCTTAAATAGCCCCTCCGGATGCAGAAACAACCTGGATAATGCAAAAGCAGTCAGTCGTTTTCCCTCCTGGATCTTCGCCAGTTTACAAAAAAGATCCATCCTGAAGACGATCTCCGGACTCAGTTCCTGCCCCAGAGCCTCAAGACCCATCACCGCTACCACCCTTGTTACAGAAGAGGCAATAACGGGTTCATGCTCGGCGGGGGCCTTGACCGGACGTCCTGAGGCTCCATCCGCCTCCGCGATCAGATAATCCAGTTCCTGGTCCCGGTATAACTCATCGGCTAGGGAGGTGTTTATTCCTTGCACCTTGCCCGACGCAAGGGGGCTATGGGCCAAAAAAGCGTGCCCGTGTGTTTGGAGCTCCTGGCTCAGTTCATCTCGCCAGGCGGGTTGGGATCGGACAAAACCCACGTAAGGTGAATTCTTGGCCTCACGGTTCCAGATCTTTGTGGTCGTAGAGGTTATCACCCGTTTCTTGGCCCGGCACAGTTCCTCTGCCAGGACAAACATGAGCTTAGTCTTTCCGCCCCCTCCCACCAATGCCAGATGTTCCCTGGCCTCAAGCCCCAGGGCAGCAGTCAAATTGTTAACAGTCTCTTCCAACCTTAATTCCGACTCTTTTATATACCTTATTTTGAGACCTTTGAAAAACGATCAATTTTGTTGAAACCCAGTGGCAACGGCCAGATTTGTTAACAATCTTTTCCGAGTCTACTACACGTTTTGCAGATTAGATATTCTAAAACTCCTAATTGTTGACGCTTTCGTAAAAGCTGCAGATACAAGGCGCGCGAGTCTTGAGGAATGAGGCGTTAAGTCAAGCTTTTCCTTTATATAACCTATCTTGAGGCCTTTGAAAAACGATCAATTTTGTTCAAGATCAAGGAAGGCGAAGATTTTAACCACAGTAATACATCTAGTATTTCGAGGATTGAAATTTGAGTCTGACGCAGAAATTGGGCAAAAGGGGCGTTTTTCAAAGGTCTCACTTCTTGCGCAAGACTCGATTATCCCCCACCCTCACTGTAAGTTGAGATTTGTCAAAGTATTCTATTAGAGGAATGGTATATTTTCTAGAAGCGCCAGTCATATCTTTGAACTCCGGTGTGCTAATCTCCCCCTTCTCTTTTAGGAAGGCGACGAGTGCGCTCTTAAGATCCTCCATAGCCTTTTTGTGGAAATAGAGATCTTCCTTCACTTTGATAAGCACGCCATCTTTGACCATAACCTGGAGCACATCCCTACCCGTGTCCCCTGAAAATCTGTCCTTTATCTGCCTGAAGTATGGAGGTTGAAGTCGGCCCCTTAGATAGATCTTCTCTATTTGATGGCGCACTTCTTCTTGGTCTTGGGCCAGGGTGACCGCGTGCTCCATCAGGCGCAGAGCCTCCTTCTCCTGCACAATAGCGTTCTCACTGATCAGTTGGCTTACGATGTAATTGAACAGCTTCTGGTTGCCGGAACCACTGGTCCTGGAACGAAGCTCCTCCTTAGATAGGCCAACCTTAAGTGGGAAATCATGGTGGTAGTTGGTGAGGATGGTCATGATTTCTTCTCTGGCCTTTGTCAGGAAATCCTTGTGGAGGAGGGTTCCCTTCTCCTTGTCAAACTGCATGACCACTTTTTGGGCCAGAAGTCCCTTCACGATCTCGTCCAACTTCTTCTTGCTCGCATTGGTCAGGAATGGAAGGTCGCGTTGCTCCAAACCCTGAAAGCGCCCCATGCGTATGAGCTGTTCAGTGACTTGGTTCAGATCTCCAGTGCTCAACAAATTCAGCTCTGTCAAGGTTTCCTCGGAAAACCGCTTCTTTTTCTTCGGTAAGGCTGCAAGTACTTCCCCGCCTCCTATGGCACGCACAGGAGAGTAGCTTCTGAGGACATAACGGTCGTGCGGAAGCACCGCGGTGGGTTGCTCAAGCCTGATCTGCGCAAAACAGCTATCCCCTGGGCTCAATTCATCCCTGTCAAGGAGCACAACCGTTGAGATGATTTCAGAGGTCCCCGTGTGAAAGCGTACTTTTGCCCTGTTCTTCAGTTTTCTGGGCGCACTGGGGAGCAGGTCCAGCAATACATCCACCATATATGTGGATCTCAGGGTATCCTTGGCGGCAAGGACGTTGCCCCTCTGGATCTGTGCCTTTTCAACGCCCTGAAGGTTGATGGCTGTCCTGAGCCCCGCCCGAACCTGCTCCACCTCCCGGTTGTGGACCTGGATGCCCCGGATGCGGGTTGAAAGCCCCTGTGGATAGATGGTGATTTCCTCGCCTGTATTGATCCTGCCAGATACTGTCGTGCCTGTGATGACCGTCCCAAATCCCTTCATGATAAAGACACGGTCTACGGGAAGTCGGAAAAAGTAGCCCACATCTCTTTCTGGCACATCTTTCACCAGGGTATCGAGCACCTTTACCAGTTCTTCAATGCCTTCTCCTGTGACAGAGGAAACCTCAACCATGGGGACGCCGGCCAAAAATGTCTTGGAGAGGTATTCGGTGACATCCTCTTTCACCAACTCAAGCCAGTCTGGTTCCACCATGTCGATCTTTGTGAGAACTACCAAACCGTGTTCAATGTTCAGTAGCTGGCAGATTTCCAGGTGTTCCCTGGTTTGTGGCATGACCCCCTCGTCAGCAGCAATAATGAGGGCAACCAGGTCAATGCCCGTGGCCCCGGCCACCATGTTTTTGACAAACTTTTCATGCCCAGGGACATCTACAATACCCATTAACTGCCCTCCAGGCAGTTCCAGGTGGGCAAAGCCCAGCTCAATGGTGATGCCCCGCTCCTTTTCCTCCTTCAGCCTGTCCGTATCTATCCCGGTCAACGCCCTGATGAGTGATGTCTTTCCATGATCAATATGACCAGCTGTTCCCAGTATAACCTGCTTCATTCCACGCAATCCTATCCCCTAAATATACCTTACTAAATAATAACTAACCATCATCGCTGTCAAGGTGATAACGCTATCTCCCTTGTGCTTGACACATAAGGCTGTTCCTTTCTATACTCCTCGCATCGAAAAGGAAATGCTTATCACCTCACTATTGGGGAATAAGGGGGCTATGATGGAGATAGAAACACGAAAACAAGAGAATGCCACAGTTGTTTCCGTTACTGGAAAGATGGATGCGGTCTCTTCCCCTGAGTTGGAAAAGGAACTGTCACAATTAATGGCTGAAGGAGAGAAGAACTTTGTCGTTGATCTTGCTGAACTGGATTATATCAGCAGCGCCGGTCTTCGGATCATTCTTGCAACGGCCAAGCGGTTGAAGGAAAAGGAGGGGAAAATCCTCCTCGCTTCACTGAAAGACATGGTGAAAGAGGTATTTGAGATATCGGGATTCAGTGCCATTATTCCTATCTATGAATCCGTCGACTCCGCCCTCGATCACGTCTGACAAAATGACGTATAAGGCTGCCTCCCTATCTTTGCTTTAAATTGTTTTTGGGAGTGGGCTAAAAAATCTTTGTTTCATCATTGAGAAAAGCATGTCAGAACTCAGATTACCTGCCAAGGTTGAGAATCTGAAAGAATTCATGCGATTCGTTTCGGACTACGCCAGCGGTGAGGGCTTTGCCCAGAAAAGGGTTCGAGAGATAGAACTGGCCACGGAAGAGGCCTTAATCAATATCTTCAA
>JASFEQ010000404.1:0-4249 GCA_050124735.1 Desulfobacteraceae bacterium
AGGCGTGGGGCCTAAGGCCATCATAAACACCAAAACGGATGGCGTATTGCTTGCCGGACCTGTCTTTGCGCGCGTCTTTTATGGAATTGAGGTCCCTGTGGTTGACAGCTTGGACGAGGACCCCATCGAGATTATAAGGAATGGTGACCGCCTAACCGTTGACGGGGACAGAGGTACTGTCCAAGTGCGCCAGAGAGAAGGAGTTGATTCCGCATTAAAAGATTGACAAAAAATCAAACGGGTTGATATATCGAATATTGAATATCATTGCTAATTGAAATATCCATATTAGAGCCGATTTTTACTCAAAATTGTTGTCCTATAAATCCCTGCTGTTGTCTTATAATGTCTCAGTTATTTACTACTATATGCCAGAATGCCCCTCCTTTTAAGACGGGGATGAATGGCATCCTTATAATTCCCCTCCCTTGATGGGAGGGGATAAAGGGAAGGGTGAAAATAGAGAACACCACCCCCACCTCAATCCTCCCCCGTCAAGGGGGAGGAGGTTGTCTAGGCAAGCGTCAGATGCCCCGCGCCTTGGCGCGGGGAGTTTCACTCGGGATAGATGTAAAGAAAAAGGGGGCACGCATAGGACAATGTCTCCAAAGCTCTGGAGAAAACCCCTAGATCTAGAGGAAAAGTCGCCTCCCACTGGCATAATCCACGTCATTGAGGAGCGATGCAAGGGCTGCGCCCTTTGTGTGGAATATTGCCCTTGCGGGGTTCTGGAGATGTCTGATGCTTTCAACCGCAAGGGGTATCATCCTCCCCTTGTGGTTGAAGCTTCTGCCTGTGTAGCCTGTCAATTTTGTGAAGAGGTCTGCCCAGAGTTTGCCATCTACTGTATGGTAGAAGAGACTCAAGGCCCTAGGCCTAAGGCTTAAGTCAGCGGAAAAGTAGGGCGGGCACGAGAGGTGCTCAGCACCTACTAAAATGGATTATTCTTGATAGGAGGAGGATGGAAATGAATGGGGAACTTGCTAAATTTGAGATTGGCCGCAAGTACATGAGTCCTAGCAGGACCCTCACAGAGGCGGATCTCAATCAGTTCAATAACGCTTGCTGGTCAGTTGCGGATTTGCACACAAATGAAGAATTTGCCAAGCAGACCATATTTGGAACCCGCATCTTTCCGGGAGCCACTATGCTCGCCATATCTCTTGGGCTCGACTGTATCAGCGATTTCAGGCTGGCACTCCGGGGAGAGGGTAGGCGCCTCATGGCATTACTTGAATTTGAGTATATCAAATTCTTTGTTGCAGTAAAACCAGGCGATACAGTTCATCTTGAGACTGAGGTCCTTGAGGCGCGTGACACGAAGAAGGCCTCTAGGCAAGTGATGCGAATCAAGGATCGCCTCGTGAATCAGAACGGTGATCTGGTGCAGGAAGACGTACGAAGAAGTCTGGTTGGTAAAATATAGGTTTGATGCCGTCCCACCGTCCTCTAGCCGGTTCCCTTGAATCTGGGGAAGAGCAGGATGAGCAACAATGAGACAAAGAGGCACATGCCCCCGGCTACGGCAAGTGAAATCGGGACGCCCGTATATTGGGCGATAGCGCCAAAAAGTATGCTACCGGTAGGACCGAGGCCAAAGAGCACCTCACGCCAGCTCAAGACCCGGCCCCGGACTTGGTCAGGGATGATGCCCTGAATGAGGGTTGTCTCAACCGCCACAAATGCGGTCACCATTCCGCCCACGGCCACAGTCAGAAAAAGGGCAAGCGGAAACCAGGGCGATACCGGGAAGATAACAAGACTCATAGCCAGGATTAAGCCGCTGCCAATGAGTAAACTGAATTTATTTTTGTAATAGGTCAGTAGACCTAGAATAAAGAGAGAGACTATGGCCCCCAATCCGGGTGCCCCCTGAAGATAGCCATAACCTACGGCACCCACATCCCAGATCTCATTGGCAAAGACTGGCAGGAAATTGAGGAATGTGTTCTGGGCAAGGAGTGGCAGGGCGTATAGTAAAACCAGTATCAGGACAGCGGTGTTGCCCCTCAAATAGCGGAAGCCGTCCATGAGGTTATGCCATGGAGCTTTAGCCCGGGTGGCGGAAGGGGTCGCCGGGACCCGAGCGAAGAGGAGCAGGGAAATGGCTGCTATGCAACCGAACGCCCTGATGAGGAAAATGGGCCACACCCCCAGCATGGCTATCAGGTATCCGCTTATCGGTACACCGATCGCACGAGACATATGTACCGAGAGGGTGTCCATCGACACGGCATTGAGCAGGTGTTCTTTCCTGACCAGGTTGGGCACAATCGTCTGTCGTGCCGGGTGGTTGAAGCTCATGACCGCCCCACCCGCTAGGCTGACGACAATGAGATGGGTAAGATTAATAGCCTTGGTAGCCGCAAGTACCGCCAGTATCCCGGACAGCAGGGCTGAACCCATCAAGGCAGCTATAAGGAGTCCTCGGCGATTCACCCTGTCAGCGACCACGCCGCCAATAACAGGGAAAAATATCATGGTGATAAAGCGGCATGAGCCAACGATGGTCAGCCACAGGGGGGAGTGGGTCAATTCGTTGGTCAGCCACAATATGGCGGCCACCTCCATAAACTCCCCGGCGTGTTCGATGACGGAACCTGACCATATCAGACGAAAGTCCCGATAGCCCAGTGAAGCTAAAGCTAATGACCAAAACGATTTCTGCTCGCTGCTGGCGGTGATGGATTCCGATTGGCCCATACTTGTCCTTTAGACAGACTCATTCGGGTGCGTGCGGCTGCGCTGGAAATGGGGTAACCCAAGCTGTGAGTATTATTCAAACCGCAAACGAGTTAATAGGTCAAGCAAACAATGATTTAAGTCCTGAAAATGCCCCTTTATCTAGAGGACAGTTGAAATGGCCAGCTATTGCGATTTTGAAGAATTCACACGTGACGAAACCGAGGACCTGTAAGCCCCAAAATCATGCCCTCAGGCTTTTTCCACAATCTCCACATGAGTACATCCTACTTTCACTCAAGCATTGAGGGAAGAGCAATGGCGCTCCAAAGGCCTTTTGAGGCAAAGATAGCCAAATAGATACTCAAAACACTGGAGGATCAAGATGAAAATTGACATCTTTAACCACCTCTTCCCCCGGACTTATTTCGACAAGATGCTAGAGGTGAGCCCCAAGTTCAGGGATATGGGCAGACGGGTTGGTGAAGTGCCGGCACTGGTGGATCTGGATGCCCGATTTCGGGTCATGGACCAATTTGATGACTATGTCCAGGTGATCTCTTTGGCGGGGTCGCCCCCTTTGGAGATATTGGTGGGTCCGGAACTCACTCCGGAGCTGACGAAACTGGCCAATGACGGCATGGCGGAACACGTGGCCAAACACCCGGACCGCTTTCCCGGATTCGTGGCCTCCTTACCCATGAATAATCCTGATGCGGCCATGGAGGAGATGGACCGGGCCATTAAAGACCTCAAGGCGGTGGGCGTTCAGTTCTTTTCTAACGTAAATGGTCGCCCACTGGACCTCCCCGAATTCAAGCCCTTGTTCGAAAAAATGGCCGGTTTTGACCTTCCTATTTGGCTCCACCCTGCACGAGGGGCCAATTTCCCAGACTATCTATCGGAAGAAAGGTCCAGATACGAAATCTGGTGGACCTATGGCTGGCCTTATGAAACCAGCGCAGCCATGAACCGAATTGTTTATGCCGGCTATTTTGACCGGTTTCCCAATTTGAAGATAGTCACACACCACATGGGAGCCATGATTCCCTATTTCGAGGGTCGCATCTGTCCGGGGCGGGATCAGTTGACCAGCCGTACCGTAGATGAAGATTACATCACGAGTCTCAAGCAACTCAAGAAGAGACCCGCCGAATACTTCAAGATGTTTCTGGCCGACACAGCTCTTATGGGATCGCTATCAGGGACCAAATGCGGTTTGGAGTTTTTTGGTGTGGATCATGTCCTTTTTGCCACGGACTGCCCTTTTGATCCGGAGAAGGGGCCGGGATATATCCGAGAGACCATCAAGGTGATCGACGGCCTTCCCATAAGTAAAGCGGAGCGCCAGAAGATCTATGAGGGTAACGCGAAAAGATTGCTTAATCTCTAGAAGGCATTGTCGGATATCAGGTATCGTGTCATTGCTCTAATAGAGCAGCTTTTTTATTTTCGAACATTGTTCTAGGGGCCGCGCACAACTCTGAAGCGGAAATGATATGCCCTGGGAATAGTGACTAGGAAGCATGGGATCCATGGCTTGCACAATGGGTGGCAGAAAGATCTT
>JASFEQ010000405.1:0-4233 GCA_050124735.1 Desulfobacteraceae bacterium
TAGAAGCCCGTGATTCTCATTGGGCCTCCTCTCCGTGCAGATTTTCCAGACAGATCCTCTCCGCTTCCTCCAATAGCTCCCTCAACTGGGGGTCCCCTGGTGGGTCAAGGTATCTGTGGATTTTGGCGGACTCAAACAGAGGGGCCAGATCTTCCCTCACCAAGGTCCCAAGATGCTTCTCCCCCAGAAGCTCCCGCGAATAACGAATGAGATCACCCAAGAAGTCTCTTTCTTTCATCCTCGCCATAGGATCTATGTCAGGACCAACGCCGAGTCGGATCTGTTCTACCCAGACAGGGGGAGAATATGACGGACCCTTTTCATGAAGTATTTCCAGAAGATCTGACACACTGCTGGGCGCCTTAAGGAATTTGAATAAAGGGCTTCGACCAGAGAGGGTAATTCGGGCTATGGATGGCCGGTCCGACGCCTCTTGCGAGATACCCACACAGGCATGATCCAGGGCGTTAATAAGGTCTTGTTCCGTCTGAAGGTCATGGACAGAGAGTTCATACGTTGTCCAACGCATCACATCAGTGGCATGAAACTCCATTTCCAATTCCTTATCGTCCCTAACCTTGACCAGATAACATCCCTTTTCTCCTGTTTCTCTGATATTTCTTCCCTGGGTATTGCCCGGATAGACCACAAGAGGCAAATGGCCAGAAAGGATCCTTCTGGTGTGTACATGTCCAAGGGCCCAGTAATCCATTTCTGATTTGATCAGATCCTCCAAAGTGCATGGCGCATAGGGTTCATGTCCCGTATCTGATCCCACATTGGCGTGCAGCAGAGCAATCTGAAAAGCGGAATCGCTCGGGTGGAAAAGGAGGGAGAGGTTTCGTCTTTCGTCTCTTTTGGGATAACTGATGCCTTGGATGCGGGCGAGGAGGGTCCCATCTTTTTTGACCTCCACGGTCTCCACATGATCTCCAAACACATGGACCCCTGAGGGCCATTCAAGGGTTGAGGACCATCCGTCCAGGGGGTCGTGGTTTCCATAGACCACGAAGGAATGGATGCCCGCTTCATCGAGTCTCTGGAGTCCATCCCTGAATTTGACTTGTGCCCGAAGGCTTCTATCCGCCCCGTCATAGACGTCACCAGCCACCAGCAAAAAATCCACCTGCTTCTCAAGGCAGAGCTGAACGACCCTGTCAAAGGCCTCAAATGTGGCCGAACGCAGGATGTGAGCCAGATCTGGGTTATCAACGTTAAGTGCTGCAAAGGGGCTGTCGAGATGGAGATCGGCTGCGTGAACAAAAGAGAAATTGGGCATCTGAGACCTAGTAAGGGTGTCCAAAATGATTAAGACATGGGACCTTGACGCTTATGGTTCTGAAGAAGGGTAAAAAGGCTACTTAGGAACGACTTTGAGCAGAAAAATAAATTTTGATGTTGCTGGCCCGATAATGACCTGATTTTCCTCTCTGTCTAGAGAGGCACGGGTTTCATTACCGCTTCCGCCAATTTCCTTGCCGTTCACAATGGTTCCAAAGGAACTCCCCCTGTCCACCACATGGATAATTCCACCTTGGTTCGTAATGGCCAGATGGTTGCGGGAGACCACGTACGGCTTTTCTTCTTGGATGAACAGATCATTGGTGTGGAAGACGTCTGACTCCGGATTCTCAGAAAACCTGCCCATAAGAAAAGGGAATTTGGTTATGAGTAACTTGCGATCGTCCAGGACCTTCTTTGCTTCGTCCGTCTGGCCCTCAATGATCACCTCAAAAGGGGCCTCCTCTCCCACCTCCACATGGGCATCTGTGGTCCTTTCAGCAAGCAAATCACTCGCCTGACGCAGCCTTTCAAAAAGGCTCTTCAATATGGGAATGAGCACAGAAGGTTTGGTTCGCAACAGGTCGTTGAAATGATCTCTGTTTATGATTCTGACCTTGAGCTCTGAACGCGCCCTCACCGTTGCCGACCTTGGGCGGTCTTCGATAAGTCCCATTTCGCCAAAGACCTGCCCCTGGCCTAAGATGGCGATGACGACCTCTCTTTCACCCCACCTTTTGATCACTTCCGCGTTGCCGGAGATAATGACAAAGGCAGAGGTTCCCTTTGTTCCCTCTGCGATCACTATTTCTCCAGGGTTAAATGCCGCTGTGGCCTCCATGGCAAGCCTCTCTTAGGAATTTGATAGCATAGATTAGAATACCACACCTTGTGGATCACCTAAAACCTTTTTCCAGGTGAGTCCGATCTCACCCGGTTATTGAAGAAAAGCTTATACTTAGTATGGTAGATAAAGGCAAGGTGGTATGTCATCTTTTCAAGGAAACCCTCGGGACGGAACTGGTGTGCTCAATTCTTGACCCTTCGACGGCTTTCAAGCCCCGCTCGGGAGAGCGGGGTAAAAAGAGCCGCTCAGGGTCAACCCTGAGCATGCTCCGTGCGGGAGTACGGGGTAGCCGAAGGGTTGACTCAAGGTTTGCGTTTGCCTATACTCCTCGAAAAAGTGAACTGAAATGTGTAATGTGCCGATGCATTTCATTTACTTTAGGCACTTTAGTCACTTTAGGCATTTTAGGCACTCAAGTTCTTGGGGTACGGAGAGTGGAGCCCATACTTATAGATCTTAAACTACACAGACCAGGTTATGATCATTTCATTGCCTCTTGGGTCTGTAAGGGTGACAGCAACATTGTCGTTGATGTGGGGCCGGCAAATTCAGTGCATATATTGATGGACGCCCTTGAGGCTATGGAGATGGACAGAGTGGACCTTGTCCTCCTCACACACATCCACATCGACCATGCCGGAGGATTGGCTGATTTTCTTGAGCAGTTTCCCATGGCAAAGGTCGTCTGTCACCGCATGGGCGTCGAGCATCTCGTGGATCCGTCAAAGCTATGGGCCGGTAGCCAAAAGGTCCTTGGAGAGTTGGCCCAATTTTACGGACCCATAAAGCCTGTGAAAGAGGAAGCGCTCATTGCCCACACAGAAGCAAGAACAGAGGGCCTGAGAGTGATCGAAACGCCCGGTCATGCCCCTCATCACCTCAGTTTTAGCTACCAAGGAAAGCTATTTGTGGGAGAGGCGAGTGGAACGTTTCATGATATGGGAGACCTGGAATATGTTCGTCCGGCCACGCCGCCAAAGTTCTTCATGGAAGAGTGCCTTGGTAGTGTCGACCGCTTATTGGGCATAGAAGACCAACCCATCTATTACGTGCACTTTGGAAAAGCGGAAAGTTCTCACCATCAATTGAAAAGCTTCCGGGATCAACTTATTCGATGGGCTGAGATCATTAAGCAAGAGATGGCCGCAGATCGTGAGGATCTCGTGAAGAGATGCCTGAAAATCCTTCTTGAAAAAGACCCGGATCTAAAGGCCTTCGATGCCATGGGTCCTGATATGCAAGAACGCGAAAGATATTTCCTCACCAACTCGATAAACGGCTACATTGAGTATTTGCAGAGTCGATAGAAGGACAGAAATACGCAGTTCGCCTCATTATCTTTATTAATACTTAGGGCCTTTCCCTTCTCCTGTCATTGCTCGCCCCGTTAAATAGAGGCCGCATAGGGTGTACCCAATCTGAGGGGACTTCAAGGGCCTAGCGAAACAACCATTTTTGAATTCATTTAACAGGGCGAGGGGTCCTAGACGAATTCTTTCCTCTCCTTTTAAGCCCCCTACCAACATCTACAAAAATTCAGCAATATCAAGCCTTTATCCGTCTTTGGTTGCCTCCATACCCTCGATATGTTATGAAAGATATCGTCAAGTCATTCCGTTTCCAATCCCCAAAGGGGGTTTGCAGAAAAAGTCATGGAAGGGAGAGGTAATAATGGCCTATGACACGGCACTTCGGGCGTATACTTCGAAGCGAATAGAGGAGATCGAAACGGCGGATATCCTTATAGGAGTCCCGTGTTACAATAACGACAAAACGATTGCTCATGTGATCCAGATGGTTACCCACGGTCTTGCCAAGCATTATAAAGACCGCAGATCTGTCATATTTGTGGCCGACGGAGGCTCCACAGATGATTCGCGAGAAGCGGCGAGGGAATTTGAGATCAAGCCTTGGCAGGAGAAGATCGTCTCCATATATCGGGGTCCTGCGGGCAAAGGGACAGCCCTGCGTTCCGTATTTGAAGCGGCCAATCGACTCAAGGTCCAAGTTTGCGCCATGGTTGACTCGGACCTTCGGAGCATCACCGCAGATTGGGTGAAATACCTCTTAGATCCGGTCCTGGAAAAAGGGTACCAGTATGTCTC
>JASFEQ010000406.1:0-4231 GCA_050124735.1 Desulfobacteraceae bacterium
CATGTGCCTGCTCCTGTTGAAACGCGCTGGAGTTCCCCTCAAGCGTGACCTGATCTTTTGTGGTGTGGCTGACGAAGAGACCGGAGGGGACTATGGTGCACAATTCATGGTGAACGAACACCCTGACAAAGTGCGCGCCGAATACTCGATCAGTGAAGTGGGCGGGTTCCCTCTGGAGATGTTTGGAACTCGGTTCTATCTGATCCAAGTGGCCCAAAAGGGCATGTGCTGGCTCAGGATAAAGATGCGCGGCGATCCGGGTCACGGGTCCTTTCCCAACAGGAATAGCGCTTTGATCAAGGCCGCCGGAATCGCAGCGACCCTTGGCGCCAGGAGACTTCCGCAACACAATGTGGAAGCTGCAACCCGTTTCATCAAACTCCTATCCGGGCATCTCAAATTCCCCAAAAACATAATCTTCAAACAACTCCTGAATCCAGTGCTTTCAAATATCATCCTGGACAGGGTCATACCCCAAAAAGACATGGCTCAGGCATTAGAAGCCATGCTCCACAACACGGCGAATCCCACCGTGATTAGGGCTGGCGAGAAGACGAATGTCATCCCCTCAGAGGCCATTCTCGAGGTTGATGGCCGGCCTCTCCCCGGCTTCACTAAAGAGGATTTCATCAAGGAAGTCAGGACCCTGATCGGGGATGAGGCTGAGATCGAAGTCTTTCGCGAAGTCGCCGCAGCCGAAGCGCCTGCTGGAGATCCCATCGTAGACCTGATGGATGAGATCATCAGCAGGCAGGACCCCGGTGCCCTGGTGGCGCCCTATTTAGTCACCGGCTCCACTGATGCCACCCACTGGAAGAAGCTGGGAATGAAGTGCTATGGGTTTTCACCGGTGAAGTTACCTCAGGACGCAAGCTTCACGAGTCTATTTCACGGACACGACGAGAGAATACCCATCGAAGGCTTCCGCTTCGGCCTCAAAGTCCTTTTCGAGCTCGTCACCAAACTCGTCACGTAATCCGAATTCTTCAAAAGTTACTTGTCACTCGTCACTATTTACTCGTTACTCGTCATTTGAAAACAGACATTCGTCAAAAGAAAAGATCTGCCCTCATTCTTTTTCGTGTTTTCTGACCTTCGTGTTTTCGTGATAACTCTTCTGCCTTCCTTGCCGCGGCGTAGCTCGTCAGAGCGAAGCCGGGTCATTGCTTATTATTCTTTGACAAATCAACAAGATAAGGCTATTCTGTGCTAGAATTTAAACATTTTATGGATTGAAGGCTTAGGCACTAAAAAATGCTTAAGAGGAACTCTTTACTGGCAGCTTTCGAGAAAGAGCAAATACAAAACACCAAGCCCGATTTTTTCAAGAATTTGAGGATATTTGAAGCTCTTTACGAGGAAGCAAAGCAACTTGGTGTTTTCCCTCTGAAGGATCCTTTAGAGGGCATAGAAGTGGATATTCGGCTGGCTACGGTATTAAATGTTCGAACAATTGCTTGAGAAAGTATCACTCGCGCTAGATAAGGTTGGTATTCCATATATGGTCATTGGCGGCCAAGCCGTACTTCTCTATGGAGAGCCCAGGCTAACTCGCGACATCGACATCACCCTCGGAACGACACTGGAAAAACTTGATGTGGTTCTCGGTCTTGTGGAAGACATCGGTCTGGAGTCTCTTGCCGATCCGGAAACTTTCACACGTGAGACGATGGTCCTTCCATGTCAAGATGCCTCTACGTCCATACGGATCGATTTCATTTTTTCTTTTTCCGCCTATGAAAAACAGGCGCTTGAACGGGTTCAAACGGTCAAAATGGGAAATGCGAAAGTAGCATTCGCCTCTGTTGAGGATTTAATCATTCACAAAGTTATCGCCGGGCGCCCTCGGGATCTTGAGGATGTTGAAAGCATTCTCATTAAGAACCCCGAAGTTGATTCTAAATATATCCGCCGTTGGTTAAAAGAGTTCGCCGCTACCCTCAAAGAACCCTTCTTGAAGAGATTCAATGAGGTCGTGCAAAAAGCCCAGTAAGTGTCCCCTACTCTTCTGCCTTGCTCTATTCGGTCGTCTGCTTGCCCCGTGAAATTTTTACCCCGTGAAACCCGAAGGAATGTTTCACTGGGGCGCCGCAGGCGACCATTTCACTAGGGTCGTCTGATTATCTCGTCACAAAAAACTGTGTATTTCCATCCCGTTATGTGGTAATTAATTTCCAGAGATTGGGCACAATTTTCCATATTCCTTCCACCAGACAAGCGTTTTGTTGTTCAAATGACTAATGACTATGACAAATGACCAACAATACGTAGTTTTCCTACCCATTTTGACCGTACTAATTACGTGTTGACATTTGGTATTGATTCAGTGGTATAAGGTATTAATTTTGCACCATTTCTCACCTCTAACTTTTGGGATTCAACGGGCCAAGTCTTGTGAGGAGATTTTGAGAATTCAATCATCTATCTCCTCGTAGAATTTTCCCGTTTTTGTGGGGGGAGTCCCGAACCACAATATAGTAGCGTACACCAGCAAGAAACCTATAAATTGTGTTTGGGTTAACCAAACACAAGGAGGGTATTCTACGCCTTTTAAAAAAAGCTTGACAATCCCCTATGCATTAAGTAGAAATTGCGGGATGCCACAATGTGGTATATACCTTTTTGGCTTCTTAACAGAATTCCCTTATTTTATTGGGAGCCGAATTTGTCATTTTAAGCGTTTCCTTTCAACCGAGACAGCCTAACCCTAAGTCCGGACCTCTCCTCACCAAATTCACCCAAAAAACCCTAAACAAATGCCCAAAATGGGAACTCGGAAAATTAAGGAGGTATGAAATTCTTTTAGAAATGGGATCTTGAGCCAGGGATGAACTCATCTCATCACACGTAACATTTTAGTTCTTGTCAGCCCTATTCAGCCATTAGATGGATACGTGAGAGCTATTAAAAAAGGAGGGGAGCAATGAAGAGAAGACGTTCATACCTCTTATGTCTCATCATATGTGCAGGCTTGTTGACTGTATTCCTCTATCCCCAGGCTTCCTTCGCAAAGACCTGTGAGCAATGGGTTGCAAAGGTGGTTTCTGTGCAGGGGACCGTGGAGGTCCAGAGGGCGGGTGAAACGGCGTGGAAACCGGTCAGTCTAAACACCACCCTCTGCCCCGGTGATACGATAAGGGCACTGAGAAGAAGCCGGGCAAACCTCGCTCTTGTCAATGAGTCGGTCCTCCGCCTTAACCAGAGAACCACCTTGACGCTCGGAGAGTACAACAAAGAGGAAGAGACCTCTGTGGTGGATCTGCTCCAGGGGGCCGGGCATTTCCTGAGCCGTAAACCCCGTGCCCTGGAGGTGAAAACACCCTTTGCCATCGCCGGAGTGAGGGGAACAGAGTTTTACATCAACGTTGAAGAGAATCAGACCTTTCTGTCCATATTTGAAGGACAGGTATTGGCCTCGAACAAGGCCGGAGAGCTCCTGCTGGCCAGCGGTCAGGCGGCCGTGGCCGAGAAGGGAAAGGCACCTGTGTTGCGTGTCGTGGTGCGCCCCCGGGATGCGGTCCACTGGGCCTTGTACTATCCTCCCGTCATCTATACTCGCCCCGGAGAGCCTGAACCCAGAGAAGACACGGGAGACCCACGCTACCTGGCGTACCGGGCCTCACTTTTGATTCCCGTGGGCCGTGTGGATGAGGCGAGTAAAGACCTGGAAAGGGCCCTCACGTTAAACCCCAACTACAGCGATGCCTATGCCCTTCAATCCATCATCGCCGTGGTGCAGAACGAGAAAGAGAAGGCCCTGAGTCTCGCACAAAAGGCCGTGGAGACTGGGCCCAATTCTGCCACGGCAAGGATTTCGCAGTCCTATGCCCAGCAGGCCAGCTTTGATCTGGAGGGTGCAAAAGCAAGTCTTGAAGAGGCGGTGAAGCTGGAGCCTGAAAACGCTCTGGCCTGGGCCAGGCTGGCAGAGCTATGGTCCGGATTGGGCTACCTGAACAAATCCCTCGAGGCGGCGCAAAAGGCCACTGCCCTGAGCCCAAACCTGGCCAGGACACAGACGGTTCTGGGATTTGCCTACTTGACTCAGGTCAAGACAGTAGATGCCAGGGTGGCCTTTACAAAAGCGATTTCGCTGGATCAGGCTGATCCCCTCCCAAGGCTGGGACTGGGGCTGACAAAGATCCGGGATGGTGATCTGAAGGAGGGAGGCAGGGACATCGAGGTTGCCGCGAGCCTGGACCCCAACAACTCCCTTGTGCGCAGCTACCTGGGT
>JASFEQ010000407.1:0-4226 GCA_050124735.1 Desulfobacteraceae bacterium
TAAGTCATAGGCTCGCTCCAAGCGCAAAAGAGACCTTGGTGAAGTAGCAGGTTATTATCTTTTTCAAAAGGATTCTGAAAATGTCAAATTCCAAAGTCCAAAGTTCAAATAAATGTCAAATGACAAAATAACAAATTACACCATTAGGGTGCTTATTTCTGATTTGGCATTTGGATTTTGGCATTTGAACTTAAGGGCAAAAGCAGTTACCCCAATAAGTAGTTAAGATATCAAGACACACAAACCAGTAAGTCACTCTTTGCCTAATCCGGTATGAGGTCTTTCATCACCTCACAGGAAGTGGGTAAAGGGGGCAGATCCGCTTTTTTCCTTTTTTTGTTGTCAAAATCATCAAGAGGATAGATGCGGCCATGGGTCTTAATAAGATCCAATTGCGCCCTGACGCCTGTTGGGGCATGCCCCTCTTTCACGGCCATGTTTTTCAAAAGGGTCATAATTTCCGTAATGCTCACTCCCTGGGGGCATCTTTCCTGGCATGCATAGCAACTGGAACATAACCAAATAAAATCGCTCTCTAGGACTTCCTTCTTGAGTCCATAAAGGGCCAGACGGATAATTCGGAGCGGATTAAATCTTTCATTAACAGCGGTAATAGGACAGCTTGCCGTGCACGTGCGGCAACTAAAACAGGCCATGATCTTTTCACCGCCCGGCTGCTTGGCCAATTCATACTTGAAATTGGGGTCTGTGCTTTCAAAATCGATATCCGCCATGAAGTAACCTCACTTTTTATCCTGACAAATTTCTTCTACATTTTTGCCTTGGGTCAATGAAGGCCTCCAGAGAGGTCCTTAACGGGCCTTTCCCAATTCCCGTAGAACACGCTCCGCCCTTGTGGCTATTGTAGAAAATTCCCAACCCATGCCAGGTGCGCAGCTTTCAAAGAAAAGGCGCTCCTTTACCAGGCCCACGTCTGCAAAGGCTTCCCCGATAATCTCTATCCGCTTTTTCGCCAGCCTGTTTCCCCTTACGGACTTGCAACTCTCATCGTGACATCCGATTATCATCACACCATCTGCACCGGATTCAAGAGCCTTCAGCAAGTATTGCAGATCCACCCTTCCTGCACACGGAACCCTAACGAGTTGGAGACCATCTGGCAATGGTAGCCCGGTTAAAGAGGCCATTCGGGCAGAGTCGAAAGCCGAATTCTCGCAACAAAAAGCGACAAGGGAGACATTTTCCCCCTTCTTGTGGCCAGGTCGGTCCTGAACCGCGTTCTCGATCTCCCCTATTATCTCATTATCCGTAAAATGCGCAATCTGAATGGCATCCATGGGACAAGCCGCCGCACAGATACCACAGGCCTTGCAAGCCAGGTCATGGAATACGGGCTTCACCTCACAGGTGGATATGGCAAGGTGAGGACAGGAACGATAACAAGTCAGGCATTTGCCGCATTTTGCCTCATCAAACAGCAATCGCTTATCCGCAGCAACCGCTCTCCCTTTCCCCAAGAACTGGTGAATGTCCATCGCTGCGGCCTTTGCTTCTTCAATTCCCTCTCTGAGTGAGGCAGGGCCTTTTGCAGAATCTACCACCCAAATGCCATGACGATTGGTATAAATGGGTTGATTATAAATATTCTCACCCTGGAAAAAGCCACTCCGGTCGGCCGTTACGCCCAATATCCCCGCAAGATGCATCATCTCTGTCGGGGCCTTGTAGGATTCCTCCAGAATCAAGAAGTCTGGAAAGATTGTCACTTTTTCTTCAAGCTCTTGGTCGTGATAAGAGACAGTGACCTTATTTTTCACTCTTTCGATCTCTGGCCTGATTCCTGTCAATTTGACAAAAAGAACACCCGCTTCCCTCGCTCTGTGGGTGAGTCTTTCAAGGCCATAATCAGCCACTTGAAATTGGTCCACAAGGAAAATGACCATGTTTCTTCCTTCTGAAACAAGTTTTGTGGCTGTCTCCATGGCCCTCTTTTGGGAAAACGGGTTGGAGTGATGGGTAAAACCGCAGAGGAAAACGACCTTCATGACAGAATCACTAGAAAGAAGGGGGTCATTGCCAGAAGAGGAGAGTACGGATTCTACCCAAGACAGATCCTTTATCCTATCAGACTCATTCAGTCCCCAGGACTCGAAATTGGCCACAGGAAATGGCTCTCTGGACAGAATGACGGCGCCTACCTCTTTGTGGATTGTGTCCTCGTCATTTCCTGTTAACCTCACCTGAAAGTTCCCAGGCGAGCCTTGAAATTCCAGGATCTCTGCGGGTGCCATGATTTCGATCCTGGGATCATCTTTTACGTCCTCTATCAGAGAACCGGGTTGAGCAAGAGGATCATTCGGGCTGCCCCACAGATGGGTATGGCCAGCAATGCTTGCGCCTTGGCTGCATAGCAGGACCGGGTGACCCATTTTGGCCAGTTCCAAGGCGGCCAAATGGGTAACCGGCCCAGAGCCCACCACCAACACTTTGGAGGAAATATTCATCTCCACCATTTCCAGATTCTCTTTTGCCCGATGCCTGTTCAATTTAATCCGCCGTTTGTCCCCTGCCACGGTGCCCAATCTATTTACGGAAACCAAATCTTTTACTGGCCTTTAACAACTCCCAGATATTTGGCCATTTCCAAAGCCGCCCTTTTTCCGTGGGTGATGGATTCAGCCACATTCATTGGCCCTTCTGCACTCCCGGCCACAAAAATTCCTTTGTTTTGCGTTTGATCCGGCGCTGAGAAGAACCCATCCTGGTTAAGAGAAAGTCCGAGCATATCTTTAAAGAAACCATGTGATGCAGAAGGCGTTATGCCGACAGAGAGAATAACCATATCAAAATCTTCTGTGATCGTTTTCCGGGTCTGTTCATCATAAAAGCTTAAGGAGATGGTGTCATTGCTCGTTGGATAGAAATCTCCTGGGAGGCCCCTTATGAGGCGCATGCTATTTCTGGCCTCCTCGTAATAGTGCTCAAAGTCTTTACCGAAATTCTGGATGTCCATATAAAATAGTGTTATTTGGATTTGGGGATGGACATGGATGATTCTCAGGGCCATCCTCAGGGCATAACCGCAACAGACCCTTGAACAATAATCATGGTTCAGATGGGGGTCGCGGCTCCCCACACACTGGATGAACGCCATGCTTTTGGGGAGAGCGTTGTCAGAGGGTCTATATATGTCCCCTTGAAGGCGGAGTACCCTTTCCAGATCCATTTCTGTGACCACATTTTTAAACTGTTGGAAGTTGAATCTCTTGATTTCTCTTGGATCAAAAGGCTCATACCCGATTGCCAACAAAACGCCATCCACCTGACGGCTGCCTATTTCCTCTTCTTCGTCAAAATTGATGGCTCCCTCAGGGCAAACGGACTGACAGGACCGTTTCTCCTTGTCCTGGAGATCGGTGCATTTGAAGGGATCAATGGCATATAAGGGATGAAGATGAGGAGAAGGGGCGGCAATAATGGCTCCCTCTGGACACTTTTCGTAACAGAGCCCGCAGTCTGTGCATTTTTCAGGATCGATGATTTCTGGCCCAGATCGGAAGGATACCTGGAAAATCTTTCCATTTCGTTCTATGGCTTCAACTTCTGTTCGCAATCTGAGCTCGAACCCATTGTCTCTGGAAGTCTCCTTCAGTCTAGCCTGAACCAGGCAGTAGTTACATTTGGCACATTTGTCTGTTGCTTTGCAGGTGAAGTAGGCCGCATGGCCCCCAATAAATGGCCCCCTCTCTATGAGAAGCACGTGAACCCCCATCTGGGCCAGTTCCTGGGCTGCTGTCAGACCCGCGACTCCTGCGCCTATAACGAGAACCTGTTCCTTTTTTGCCATTGGTTTTGGGGTTTCTTTTTCTAAGAAGATGGTCTTGACATTCGTCCATATCCAGGTCCCGCACGATCGGAATTACTCTTGAAACGGGGACAAGGATTTCGGTATGGAGGTCGTTTGGTGGCCGGCATCCTTAGGATCCAGTGACTATATCGTAAATATACTCCAGCCACATTTCAACTGCAAAAGACGTTTCTATGACCTTTGTGTCCGAATTCGCTCTGGGGTCATTTCGTCCTGTTCCTGCTTTACCTGTAACAGCACAATGGCACATATAACCAGAATGCCGCCGAGGATCTGAAGAGGTTCCAGGGCCTCTCCGAGGAAGATAAAAGCGAAGAAACCCGCTGAGATTGGCTCCAGCGTTGCCGTTATGCTGGCGCGGGTGGAACGGATATAGTTGATCCCCACGAAATAAAGG
>JASFEQ010000408.1:0-4206 GCA_050124735.1 Desulfobacteraceae bacterium
GGTTGCGAGGAGTCCGGTGTCTATTTGCTGGAGAGCCAAGATGAATCAATGATCATCAGCGGAGGATTGAGCTACATCCTCCCTAGTGTTCTCCAACAAATCAGTGAGTTTGGTATCAAAGAGGATAGAATCAGAAAATTTCTGATACTCCATGCACACTTCGATCATGTGGGCATCCTGCCATTTCTAAAACGTCGCCACCCAGAGCTGCAAATCTATGGGTCCTCACGGGCTTGGGAGATTCTGTCTATGCCCAAGGCGATTAACACAATCAATGCGTTCAGTGGCATGGTTACGGAACGGATGGGTAGAGTGGAGGAATGCTCTGGCCTTGATTTGGAATGGAGAGAAGATGTGGAGGGTGCATCCGTTTCTGAAGGGGACCTGATAGGGATTGATGACATGGAAGTCCAGATCTTCGAGACACCAGGCCACTCTTCTTGTTCCATCTCAGCTTATGTGCCACAGATGAAAGCACTTTTTCCGTCAGATGGTGGCGGCATCCCATACCGAGATACAATCGTCACCCCGGGGAACTCCAATTTCACCCTGTTTCAACAAAGCTTGGAAAAGCTGAAGGGTTTAGATGTGGAATATCTCTGCGCAGATCACTATGGATATGTTGTGGGAGAGGAGGCCGGAGATTTCATTCAACAGACCATCCGGATGGCAAAGCAAAACCGATCTCTCATGGAGGAAGCGTACCTGAAGACAGGGGATGTTGAGACCGCAGCGCATGAACTGGTGACCTCTTTTTATGAATTGTATCCCGATTATGTGCTGTCTAAAGAAATTTTCCAGGGAATTTACGGTCAAATGGTTAGGCATATTGCCAAGGCTTTGGAATGAGGGACAGAGTATATTGGCTGACATCCTCGGCGCAATTGCGCTTTTTACGACCCCCTTGGACTAACCGGCATTCTCTGGAAGGACCAAAAAATTTGTCCGGTGCCCTTAAGGATGGCGCACAAAGCGAGATAGCTTTGCTCGCCTTGCTCTGTCAGTATTGAACTTGGCTTTGTTTCTATTTTGATGGCCTGTGTGCGCAGGCGTCAGGGCAAGGGGGTCCCAGGAAAAAACCCGCACAGAAGGCGAGGTTTTTGATCCCTCCAGAGAATCCCGCTCAGTCCAGCAAGACTTTTGCAAGGCTGTTTCAAAAGGCTAGAATGTTATCTTTTCTAGCTTCCCGCCCGAAGGGCTGGATGTTGCATAGATTGCGAAGCAATTTTATAACCTAGCTCACGATTAAGGAGAAATGAGAAGAATGGAAAAGGTTAAGGTCAAAATAATGGGTATAAGTTGTAATCACCGTAAGGCCAGGAACACGGCGTGGTTGACATTGTTCGCCCTCAAGGCGATAGAGAAATTCGGGAGAAGGATAAGCGATATTGCGGATATTGAAACGGAGTTCATTGAACTCAGGGGTAAGGGCAAAAAGATATCAAGCCGTGCCGTTTGCGATCAAGTGGATGGTTATTATGTAAATCTGGAAGATGATTATGTAACCCGTGAACTCATGCCCAAGATGGCGCAGGCAGATGGGTTTGTCTTTGGCTCCCCGGTCTTCACGGGCGCTTTCACCAGCAAGTTTATCAGGCTCTTCGAACGCCTCAGGGCTGGGGTAAAGGATGGCCTTTTCACCGACAAACCGGCCGGGTGCGCCGCTGTCGCCACGATGCCAATGGGTGGGCAGGATCGCACACTGGAGGCCATGGAGATATGCATTCGATCCGTAGGCATGATTCCCGTCCATATCCTGTGCGGGTGTTCCGGTACAAGTGGCGTTCCCTATGGCCCCCTTCCCGGAGACGATGACGGCACTGTGATTGGGGTTATGAAGGACAGATACTCGCAGTGGTCGTCAATACAGATGGCTCGACGCGTGGCTGAAGTTGCCGTGATGCAAAAGCTGGCGAAGCGGCGGTTGAACAAATTGCACAAGGAGGAATTCATCCAAAGATACAGTCTGCCGTTCGGGAATGAGAGCTGGGCATGGACAGAATTGAGCAAAGAAGATCAGCAATTCATGTACAGTCTCGACCCTCAAAAACTGAAAGAGCTGGATCAAACACTAATCACGCGGCCGAAGAAGGTTGAAGACCGAGGTTTCACGTGCAAGATTTTGGGGCTGGGCTGTGATGACCAAAGGGGAGCTGACACAAACTGGTTGATTCTGAATTCTTTGAAGGCGATTGGAGAATTTGGACGTAAAATAGAGCCCATCGCCGGGTTTGAGACAGAGTTTATCGATTTAACCGGCAGGAAAGTCAGGCCTTGCCTCAACTGTGACCATTATACGGATATGCCCCGTGGCGGTAAGCGCTGGAAGGGGACTGAGTATCCCAGTCCAGATACGTACGGTTGTGTCATAAAACACGACGACTGCGCCCAGGACATTCTCCCTAAATACGCGGAAGCTGACGGGGTCATTTATGGATCGTCGGTTTGTGCGCTGGCTCCTAGCATCACATTCAGGCTGATTGCCGAACGCCTAGTCAGAGGCATATGGGCTGGCTGGAATAACCTGAAACCCTCTACCAATATAGCCGTCTCCTATGACTTGGAAGGGGGTCAGGAATCCTGCCTGAATATCATGAATACCTGCAACAGGTGGGTGGAGGGTCTCCCCGTGTCATGGCCACATGGGACTTTTGCCAATGGTGGTCCCCCGGGTTCAAAGGAAGTGGTTGTAAAGGATGATCCGATGGCCAAAGCCCTTAGCGTCATCAATGCCAGAAGGGTTGCTGAGTTTGCATTAATGAGAAAGCTGGCCAGGCAAGAAATAGGGGAAGAACTTTATAAGAGGGAGTTTTACTTCGTCCTCCACCCCCCCCATGGGGATGCCACCTGGGAATGGTCGAGACTGGATAAAGAGGACGAGGAGTATATGAATAATTTGTCCGTCGATGCTTTGGCGAAACTGGGTGAATGAAAAGCCCATGGAGTACTGGAGTGATGGAGTATTGGAGTGCAAAGAATTGACGATTGATAATCATTCCAATGGCGATCGCGTAATGGGGCTGAGAGTCAGCAGTAAAAGTTATTATTTTTCCATTCAAGGAGGTGTCATATGGGCCTAGCTTATAAATCTGTGCAAGAGAGGCGAATTTTGGCGAACGATGAAAAATGTAACGGCTGTTTAATATGTCAACTGCGGTGTTCAGATCGTTTTGAAAAGGCGTTCAATATTTCAGAGGCTGCCATTAGGGTGGACCGCTTTGCGAAAGGAGCAACGGATTTCTTTATCTCCTTTACAGATAAATGTGATGCATGCGGGATCTGTGCAAGGCATTGCCCTTACGAGGCGCTAACCTGGTTTAAGGAAGGAAAGGAGGTGGCTTAAGATGAGTTTACATGGATATGCTGGCCATATTCTCTACGTGGATTTGAGTTCAAGGAAAGCGAGGAAAGAGAAACTCAGTGAAGAACTGATGAGAAAATACATAGGCAACCTGGGCATTAACACCAAACTGGCCTATGATTTGATCAAACCTGGAACAGAACCCCTTTCACCAGAAAACCACATCATTCTGGGCACTGGTCCCCTGGGAGGCACTGTGGCCCCAGCGTGCAGTCGCTCCAACGCGAACTACAAATCCCCTTTGACCCATCTCTTTGGTTCCGCCAACGCAGGTGACTCCGTGGCCCTCATGCTCAAGTTTGCAGGTTACGACCATCTGGTCATCAGCGGTAAAGCCGACCGACCTGTCTATTTGAAGATTGATGATGACGAGGTGCAGTTCTTGGATGCAAGTCATCTTTGGGGAAAAGATGTCTTTGAGACCACGGATGCGCTGTGGGCGGAAATGGGGGATTACTGGGTTAACTGTATCGGTCCTGCCGGGGAGAACTTGGTCGGGTTTGCTGCCTCGGTGACCAATAAACATTCCCTTTATGGTCGGACAGGGATCGGCGCCGTCATGGGGTCTAAGAACCTCAAGGCGATTGCTGCCAGGGGTACCAAGGCAGTAACGGTCGCAGATCGAAAAGGGTTTATGAAGATCGTTGACGGCCTCCTGGAAAAGATCAAGACCAGTCCGGCGACGGAACTCTGGAGGGACCTGGGTTTCGTAGTCGCCTTCCCGGCTTATGGCGGTTATGGGCTATTTGAGCGACACAACTATGCAGAGGGGTTTGCTGATCTGGCAGAGGCATTCGGCAAGGAAGAGTATAAAAGTCATGTGGTCAAAAGGGCCTATGCCTGCC
>JASFEQ010000409.1:0-4206 GCA_050124735.1 Desulfobacteraceae bacterium
CTGAAACTCTATAGAATAGGCCCATGGATGACCATCAATTTCGCCTGCTCCTCAATCACTTCGGACTCTCTTGGAGGGGGTATCGAAGGGTCCGAAAAGGGGTTAAGAAACGCATCCGTCGGCATATGAAGGCGTTGGGATACAAGGATTTCGAAGCGTATCTTATGGCTATGGACAATGACAAGACGCTAAGGGCAAAGTGTGAAGTCCTGATGACCGTCTCTATCAGCCGCTTTTTCCGGGATCGTGGTTTCTGGGAAACCCTTGAAAATCAGATATTGCCGGAGATCATCCATGGAAACAGAGAGAGGGTGAAGGTCTGGTTCGCAGGCTGCGCTTGCGGAGAAGAGGTATTTAGTTTTACCATTTTGTGGGATCGGTTAAGGGATCGTTTTAAGGCTCTGCCAGAACTCAAGGTGCTGGCCACAGACATGAATTTGGCCTATTTGGAGAGGGCCCAACTGGGACTCTTCTCCCTCAGCAGCCTAAAAGAGGTTCCGGCGGACATGCGGACAAAATACTTCAAACGCCAAGAAAAAGCGAACCAATACCGGATCGCATCGTCATTGGAATGGGGAATCTCATGGAGACCCCATCATCTCCTCCATGACCCCCCAGATCGAAGTTTTCATCTCATCTTCTTGAGAAACAACCTCCTCACTTACTACGAAGAAGCGCTCAAAGCACCCGCTTTTGAAAAAGTGGTTGATTGCCTGGTGCCTGGCGGTCTTCTGATCATCGGGAGCCACGAGAAACTACCTTTGGAAACCAGCGACTTGTTACCCTATAGGGGATGTCCCTATGTCTTTCAAAGCAGGGATCTGTCAAAAAAATGATAAATAAATGATCGAATCACGAAAGCCCCCAGTTGAATGGTCTCGCTTGCAGCGAGAATTCAACATGGCAGGCGAAAGCAGGAAAACACGAAAACGGGAAAACTCACCACTGAGACACCCGCCTCCGCGGGGGCAAGCTGTCGGGGCTCGTAATGACGTACACGAACAAGTTGAGTTTGGAACATGGGGACTTGTCGATACTGCAATAAAAGTGCAAAGACGATTTCTGATGTGATCGGATTCTGTGGGAGCTGTATTAGACATCATTTTGAAGAGGTCTGGCCTGAGATCAAGACGGTTCATGACCGCAGCCGCCGTGCTTACCAACTTCCGCAAGACCCTCCACGCTCAGCAGATGGGCTCACCTGCCCATTGTGCGTGCACAGATGCCAGATACCCGAAGGGGATAGGGGATTTTGTGGCCTTCGACGGGTCGAAGGCGGTACGATCCGTGGGGGGCGGCCCCATGAAGGGAATCTCTCTTATTACTACGATCCCCTTCCCACCAATTGTGTCGGGGCATTCGTCTGTCCGGCAGGAACGGGATGCGGTTATCCCCGATATGCCGCTTCAAAGGGCCCTGAATATGGTTACAAAAATCTGGCCGTTTTTTATCACGCCTGCTCATTCAATTGTCTCTACTGCCAAAATTATCAGTATAAGGAGCAAACCTTTCTACCGCCCAGGGTCACAGCAAAGGATCTGGCCGGAGCCGTGGATGACAAAACCCGCTGCATCTGCTATTTTGGGGGTGATCCCACACCGCAGATTCTTCATGCCCTTAAGACCTCCAAACTCGCCTCGCGCAGTGCATCCAAGGAGATTCTAAGGATATGCTGGGAGACCAACGGGTGCGTCAATGAGCCCTTCTTGACTACGATGGCCGAATTGTCTCTGAAATCTGGCGGATGTATCAAATTCGATCTAAAGGCCTGGAATGAAGGCATCCATTATGCCTTATGTGACGTCACAAATAGGAAGACTTTGGAGAACTTTAAGGCGTTGTCTCGCTGGATATCAAAGAGGCCAGAACCCCCCTTTCTCATCGCCAGCACTTTGTTGGTTCCCGGGTATGTGGACGAAGAGGAAGTGGCCGCCTTGGCCAGCTATATTGCCGATTTGGACCCTGATATCCCATACAGCCTGCTCGCCTTTTATCCTCATTTCACCCTCCAAGACTTACCCACCACCTCGAGGGCACATGCCCTGCGCTGCAAAAGCACTGCCGAGCGTCAGGGCGTGCACAACGTGCACATAGGAAACATCCACTTGCTGGGGGAAGACTATCCATGATTATGGAGGGGTGGAGTATTGGAGTGTTGGAGTACTGGAATCTGATGATAATCAAGACAAGAAAATCTGTTTCTTTCCTTCAAACCCATCACTCCAGTACTCCATGACTCCAACACCCCAGAAAGGGCGAAGCCCTTAGGTCTTGGCTGGTTTTTTGCAGACAACCTGTGCTACTGCTCTTTCCGGCCCTTGTTTTACTCCTTCAAAGTCATAAACGATTTCCCAATCTTCCAACCAGCCCAACAGTTCCCCTGGCTCTAACAAAAACTTTGGATTGTGTGGTTTCCCAAATTTGGGCTGATCAATGGTAAAGGTCTCATAGATGAGAATTCCGCCCTTTTTGAGAGCCTTTTTTATACATGGGATCAGCGGCCGGTGAAGATAACGAAACACCAAGATTCCCTCACAAAAATCCTCCTGGAGCGGATTCACTTCCTCAGCCTCCAGGTCCACCTGCCATAACCCTACATTTACTCGGTTCTCTGAAGCCAGTCTCTCTGCGCGGGACAGCGCTTGTTCTGAGATATCGCAGCAGATCACTGGCAGGTCTTTGGTGGCGAGGAATATACCGTTATGCCCATCACCACAGGCAAGGTCCAAGATGGGCCCACTCAGTCTCTTGTTTTCGAACAGGCTCCAGTGATCTACCAACAACTGCGCTGGCGTGAGATGCGAGCTATCAGAAGTCATTAGTTCTCCCTTACCTCCTTGATCATACTCAAGCTTGTCACTGGGCACTCATCAATTATTGCGTTTGTTTTATCACTATATGCCAGAATGCCCCGCCTTTTAAGGCGGGGATGAATGGCATCCTTATAATTCCCCTCCCTTGATGGGAGGGGATAAAGGGAAGGGTGAGAGCCCAGGGCTTTTCACCCCCACCCCGCCCGCCTCGCCTGAGCGGCTCGCGATGGCGGGCAGGCTCAATCCTCCCCAGTCAAGGGGGAGGAGGTTGTCTAGGCAAGTGTCAGATGCCCCGCGCCTTGGCGCGGGGAGTTTTACTCATAACCCGAAAGAACAATTGGATCAACTTCTTCCTTGGACACTCTTAACTCTAATGAACAAAACAGTGGCTTGATTTTTTCCCTTCTCTAGGTTAATCATGCTTGACGCGGTGATAATACAAGAACGAAAATGTCTACATAACGAAAGAGTTTGCGAGACATGAAAAATGGGCCTTACCATAAGCTCTCCCTGTTTTGGTTTTTGTTTGCCCTGATTAGCGCAGGGTGTTTCATCTCTCCTTCGCCCGCTCTATGCGATTATCATTTACTGAAAAAATTCATCATTGCCTATAATCAGGAGGCGCTGAAAGAAAACCTCATCGATGACAGCCACCGGGGTGAGGAGGGCGTATTGAGGATCAGGCCCGAGATAGGCAAGACCTTTGGAATAAAGGTTTTCATAGATCAGGACTATTTGGATTCCAAAGAGTTATTTGATAAAGCTGATGTTTTCCTTGAAGACGCCAAAATGGCTTTGAGATCAGATAAGAAAGCCGAAGAAGATCATATTCAGATAATCGCCGATCTTTTTCTCTCTTACAAATGGAGTATGGAACTGGCAAGAAAAAAGCTAGCGGCTTATCGCTCCCGGTTAAATGCTAACGTGGATGACAGACTCAACCAAACCGTTAGCGTTGAGGCCATGGACAGGTTGCTAAAAGAAAGTTTGAAGAAAACAGATCATAAGTTGAGGGATGCTCTGGGCCTGTTCTTTAACGTCTGCCAGGGACAAGACCGGAGCAACTTATACCTGACACTGGACAATGTGAGTTTTGTCAACCAGGTGTTTCACGGATTCATCAATGAGGCCTCAGAGAAAGAATTAGAGACGTTCGATCTTGATCAGGATAGGGGACGCCACAAGAATCCATCCTACAATTGGAAGAATGTGGTTGAAAAGAGGGCCGCCAAATACATACCATTGTTTGAAGCTACCCTCAAAAAATCTGGGAACAAAATCTACAACGTTGATCCGTTACTTTTCTTTGCCCTCATGAAAAGGGAGTCTCAATTCAAGGCCTTCGCTGTTTCTCCTGTGGGCGCTGTCGGGCTGACCCAGATCATGCCAAAGA
>JASFEQ010000410.1:0-4185 GCA_050124735.1 Desulfobacteraceae bacterium
GCCTTGGAAAATAACTGAATTATCCTCGACATGAAGCACACCTGGATTCCCGCTTCCGCGGGAATGACAGCTCTCAACTCCGTCATGCCCGCGCAGGCGGGCATCCAGGTTGTATTTGAAAAAGCTGCGCATGATCTTGAAAAAGAGCAAATCGCAAAAATCTTTGATCGTTCAGATGGCAAAGCCACTGAACTCTGACCTTGCCCAAAGGGCAAGGGTTTCTATGTTGGACTAAATGACTCGCCCTATATGTATCTAAAATAATACGATGTAGCAAAAAAGTCTGATTTCACTCTTAAAATGTCCTCCAATAAACACCCAAAAAAGGGCTCTTTTTTTCTAATTTTCCTCCTAATTTATTCAATATCTTTAATAAAGTGCAACAAACAGCCTAAAATGAAATTCTAATGCAAAAAGTGTCATAATTTGTATACGTTTTTCTCCTCCCAAAAATCACCCGAGCACAAAAAAATATTTCATTTCAATGGCTTACACATTTTCCGTATTAAGGAACGACAATTGCTATAGATTAGGGTTGCTGCTGCGTTGTTGTACTCTCCTGTAAGCGACGGAAATATAAAAGACTGAATTCTATCAAATCCCGAGGTTGGCGACCTCTTCTTTTGATACGAATTCCCTCTTGGCGATTAACCGTGGGGACAAAGCCCTTATGTCTGTACAAGAACATCTGAAGTCTTTAGCAAGAGAAGCGGAGCTTTACCGAACCCAAGGCCTTTTAGAGCATTCCAAGGAAAGATACCTGCAGATCCTTCAATTCATCGAAGAAAAAAATTTTTCTAACCATCGAAAACTCATAGAAGCTGTCAGAGATAAAATTCAGACGCTGGAAGAAAATCTGGCTTTAGAAAAACAAGACACGCGAGAACCCGAACTCTCTGAAAAGCAGCAAAATATGATTAAGCAACTGTTCTCGGTTTCACAGACAAGAGAAGCGGCCAAGCTTGAGGGAGCTGTGGCGCTGGCGGAATTCGGCCAGTATGAGCGAGCCTTGGAAGAATTCCACGCACTACTCAAGGAAGGCACGCTACCCGTTGTCGCTGCCAAGAACATTCTCAGGTGCTATATGGAGCTTTCTTCCCCGGATGAGGCGGTTGCGCAATTCAGAGAATGGGTGGTAGCCGGAGACGTCTTGACGCCGCAAGAGTTGAAACTCATACGAGGGTTTATTGAGAATATCCTGGAAAGGAAGGGCATCAAGAGGGAACTCCCGCACTTAGTGGAAACATCTCAAACGGACATTCGACCTTCGGAAAATGAGGAGGGCTTCCTGGACATCTCTTCAGTTTACGTTGAACTGGGGAATGGCCCCCATAAAGGAGATATGGTGGAGTTCCAGGTCACCTCCCAGTCGGGCAATACGATTAGCGTCAACATACCAGGTGAGCGGAGGGATCTGCTAGATGCCTTTAGACCTGGATTGCGACTGCCGCAATTACAGTGTTATTCACCTATTGCCGTATTTAAAGGTAGGGGGGTCGTCATCAAGAAAAGAAAGGTATGGCATGGCCGAAACCAAGGGAATTATTTGTTGGACATCACCATTGATGAAGAATAGTGCTTAACAAAAGGGTTATTTGCCCAACAGCTTTTTGAAGGCTTCGCCACAGCCCTACAATGCCCCTTCTGCGCCTCAGAAGTAATCCCCTCCCGGGTTCATCATATCGGTGCTCTCCGCTGCCCGCTTCTTTTGGTCGGGTTTCTTTGGCCCTTTTTTCGCAACCTCGATAGCTGCTGGACAGGGGTTGTCACTCCCCAGCCGACCGCTCACCAGAGCGGCACCAAGGCCGAGTGGGCCAAGCAACAGCATACCCCCAAAGGCCTTGCCCACGGTGATTATGGTCTGGCTTGGATCCATGACAAATGCGGGATTTCTCAATGTGCCACCAAGCTTGAGGGGCTTGGCAAACTCTCCTATGCTCAAGCTGAGCTTGCCCAGGCCGCTGATGCCAACACCTCTTTTAGGATAGGATCGCATTGCCAGATCCAGTTTCTCGGTCTTCAAATCGATTTCTCCATCCCCTATCAAGCTTGTTGCCTTGGTATCGACCACCAATACTGTGCTGTCGGCAAGCCCTTGCTTGATATCGAATCGGCAGACAAAACAGTTTAGCTCAGTGTAGTCTTTTTCGCTGGACGAATCGAGCAGCTTGCCTAGGCTGGACCCCACATCTGCGCCAAGCATGTCAATGTACGTATTATTCATCCGACCATTTTCCATGACTAAGGTGATCTTACCGTTTAGCCCAGCCATCAGTGCGGCAACGGACCGACCGTATGCACGAATGTTCACATCCATATCAACTTTGCCCTCGAGGATGTCGGCAACCTTCAAATCCTTAAGCATCCGGCCGAGATCAGAATTGTCGATTCTTAGCACAGTGGCCACCACGGCCCCTTTTCTTCTCACACGTAGGTCCAAGCGGCCCTTTAGAGTCCCGCCGCCTATGAAGGATCTGACCTCCCTCACTCTGAGACGGCCACTGTCAAGGAATATCTGGGCACTGAGGTCCCTGAGCGCCAGCCTGGGCATCAGGAACCGCTTTGCTTTAATCATGATCTCCGCATCCACACTTTTCAGCGCGTCTAGAGTCAATGGGTCAGACGAGAAGGCCATCTTTTTTGCTGCTCTCTTTATAGACCCCTTTGCGCCACGAGCCCTTCCTTTTTTCTTTGATAAGAACGGTCGGAGATCCAGCGTCCGCGAAGACAGCACTGCAGTCAGCCTCGGCTTCTCGCTGTCCAGCTTTATATCCACCGTACCACTAAGGTCGCTATTTCTCAGAGTCCCCTTGAAATCTGAAAACTTGTACGTTTTGTGCCCCAGATCATTGACCCGGCCAGAGGCCTTAAACGGCCCTTTGAAGGGAATTGACACTCTTAGAAGCTCCTCCAGGTTTGCCAGGTTTTTGCCCTGCACGTGGAAATTGAGGTCGAATTCGCGTTGGGCTAGAAGGTCATTAACGGTCCCGCTGAGCTTCAATCTGGCTAACTTCGAATGGCCCATTTGCAACTTGAAGTTATGAACCAACAGCCTACCTTCGGCCTCTTTTAACCTGCCCGTCGCATGGAAAGGCCCTTTGAGATGCAGTGGCCTTTGGAGGAGCTTTTCCAGAGTTGTTAGATCCTTGCCCCTAATGGCCACCTTAAGGTCGATCCCGCGTTTAGCTCGGAGGTCCTTTATGACGCCCACCATATCCACCTTGGCCAATGCCTCAGTGCCCATATGCGCATTGAGGTTTTCGATGCTCAACTTGCCGTTGGTGTCAGATACTTTCCCTGTCACCTTGAAGGGCCTGAGGTCGGGGACCTTGGCCATAGTGATCAGATCCGTAATCTCAGCGGTTGAGTCCCCTTCAGTCTTAACGATGAAGGAGAAACCCTTTGCATTGGCCACGTCCTTGATAACACCGTCGGCGCTGACGGTAGCGCGACCCGTCTTGCCCGCCAGATTGAGTGGCCACGCTTTGTCTGGATCGGCAAATGAGGTCAGCGCTCCGAGCGTGCCTGCAACTTCGAACGACCTTTCCCTGTAAGCCCCCTTGACCTTTATGGCGACACGATTGTCCTTATTGGCGGCGGCAGCACTAACGCTGTCAAGGGTTATGCTGTAAGTTTTGGCGGATTGTCCATCCTTGTAAATGAGGCGACCCTTTTTAATCTGCAGATGGTTTAACGCAAAGAGCGGCAGTTCCCATCCATCTGCGGCCTCCCCCCTCTTCGCTCCAGCGTTTGCCTCACCCTTCTCTGGTTTGAACCCTATGTTCCATCTGCCGGACTTGTCCCTCTCCAGTAAGATGTCGGGCTCCACCAAAATAAACCGCCGAACTTCTATGTCTCCCCTAATGAGCGGGAGGAGGGCCACTTGTAGTTCAAGACGGTTGATCTTGACCAGCGCTGGTCTTGATCCCCAGGAGACGTTTTCCAGATGCGCGTCCTCCACGGTTAGCGCTGGCCTGAATCCGATCCTGAGCTGGATGTTGCCGCTCAAGGTCAACTCCCGGCCAGTGAGCTCCCAGACTAGTCTCGATATCCTCGGCTTCAGCTCATTGAAGTGGTAGCTGGACACGATCAAATAGGCCAAGAAAGTCGATGCGCCGATCAGGAACAAGGCACCCTTTAAGATCAATTTCCAGGGCACGACACGCCCTCCATGAAACTGAATCC
>JASFEQ010000411.1:0-4149 GCA_050124735.1 Desulfobacteraceae bacterium
ATAATTAACTGCGTTTATCTGCGCAAATCTGCGTCCTACTCTCGGATATGAGATGAAGAGGTGGTATTACCCAGCCCTTGCCCTTCTCCTGGGATTGTTCACAGCCCAGGTTTTAGCCACTGCACAGGTTTATCTATCCAATATTGAGCTTTATCGAACACTTCTGCCCATTAAAGATGCCGGCTATTTTCCCATACCCAACGAGCAGATCATGCCCCGCCTTCAGGCCTGGGGACCTGCCCTTTTCGGAGGCCTTTTTTTTACTTTGAGCACAGGAGCGGGCCTTTCTCTCCTCTCCCTTGCCGCAGCCTGGATTTGGGATCGTCTTGTCCACCGAAGTAAATCCTTTTTAATCCTTTATTTGGTTCTCTGGGTGGGATCTTTTGTCCTTGTGAATCATCGAGGTTTCAGCCCTATAGTGAGTTTATATTTCCTCTTTATACCTACTGTGGTCTTCACCACTTCTCTGAGATGGATCCGCCTGCAAGCAAAGCGAGGCGCCTGGTTCGACAGAATGATATATGCTGTTCCTCTCCTGTTACTTGCAATCCTGTGGACATCTCAGATGGACAGAAACCTATTTCTGGATCTAAGAGACAAACTCCTCCTGTCCAATCCCGCAGGAACAAAGATCAACGATTTCTACTATGACTATACCCTCTACCCTGCCGAGGTCTTTAAATCCATGGATCAGAAGATGCTCAAGGCATGCAACTTGGAAGCGATTCGGAAAAAGCCTGTTGCAGGAGCGCTGGAAAAGACGCTACTGAATCACGATTACCTCAATGTGGGCAGAGCTGATAGGGTTGACCTCGTGATAGAGGAAGTGGAAAACAATCTTGTCTTTAGGAACAGGGGAAGAACAATACTCCGGACCACACTCAAGGATTTTCTCGCCCGTCCCGGAACGGTGCTTAAAGAATTCTCTGCAAAGAGCGACAGGCATGTCTTTTTTCGCCAGTTCACTTTTTTTTCCCTGCTTTTCGGGTTTCCCATCCTACTGTACATTGTCCTCTACACCCTTTTACGCCTTTTAATGGGCCTCTTTTTCAATTCCAGGCCTTCCTCGGCGATCGCCTCGATCCTTTGTTTTCTCGCCGGCGCCGCTTTCCTGATCATCCTCAATTCCGGGCAAGGGAAAACCTTTGAGGGCAAGGATTTGGGAGAGGCTATAAACTCTGACAGCTGGCAGAAACGGGTACAAGCCTTGAAAATGATAGAGCGCAAAAAAATGGAGATTGCTGATTTTCCGGGCTATCAATCCCTGTTAAGGAGCCCTCGTATCCCAGAGCGGTACTGGGTGGTGCGAGCTCTAGGAGTAAGCCGACGACCTGAAACTTACGAAGACCTTGTAACTTTCCTGGACGACCCCCATCCCAATGTGGTTGGTATGGCCTTTTACGCCCTGGGGCAAAGGGGCGAGAAAAGGGCTATAAAGGGAATCATTGAGAGGATTGAAACATCCAATCATTGGTACAACCAATGGTACGCCTATAGAGCCTTGAGGACCCTTGGATGGAAACAAAGTAAAGGATCCTCACGCTGAGGGCCCGGCTCTAGGGCAAACCTATAAGGGACTTTCAGGGGCTTTCCTTCATTCGAAACTCTGCCGGAGTAATGGAGTGATGGAGTAATGGAGTAATGATGCGCACTTATCCAGTTGAAATCCGGGTTTTAGCTTTTTCCAACACTCCAATACTCCAAAACCGCTCGTCACCTTTACTGACAAAGCCACTGAATTCTGACTTTGCCTAAAGGGCAGGCGTTACCATATTGGACTAAAACTCCCCCTTTAGGCGGTCGAATTCAAAGTTACCTTCGCACGAAAATTTTGACATTATGACGTTATAACGCTATAATGTTATGGTTACAAAAGGAGGTGACATTATGGCGAACCAAACTAAACGTGCCACTATCTACTTTGACCCAGATTTACATAAAGCCTTGCGGCTTAAATCTGTGGAAACCTCTCGATCCGTATCCGAGCTTGTAAACCAGGCCGTCAGGGAAGCCCTTTCAGAGGATGCTGAGGACTTGGCTGCTTTTGAAGAAAGGGCCGATGAACCTTTGATCAGCTATGATGAAATGATCAAAAGGCTGAAAAAAGATGGCCGGATATAAGCTTTTCTTCAAAAGGTCGGTACAAAAGGATCTAAATGCAATCCCCAAAGAGGACTTAAGACGAATCCTTAAACGCATTGAAGGCCTGGCAGAGGATCCACGCCCTGCTGGCTGCGAAAAGTTGACAGGACAAGAGAGATATCGTCTGCGCCAGGGAAGGTACCGTATACTCTATTCAATTCAAGACGATGAGCTCACGGTGTGGGTGGTGAAGGTTGGGCATCGGAAAGATATTTATCGATGAAGCGAACAAACGGCTGCACAAGGCCCGATCGTAATCTCGCGGCTCGTGAAGCGTCCCCTTAAGTTTTAGGAGATCGGCTTACTTGAGGCAAATAAATTGGAAGCAAAGAAGATCAAAATAAAAACCCTGATCATATGCCTCGGAGCAATCTGTTTCGTCGAAGCGGCCAGGTGGCTTGTGACCTCGAGGAACCTCTGGGATCCCATGATTGGCCTTGGCACAGCACGCCTTGTTGAAACCATCCTGATTCTGCTCATTGTTCTGCTCTGGGGAAAAGGGTTACCTTCCGTAGGACTGGCCTCATCCAAGATATTCCCCGGTATCATAAAGGGACTAACCTGGTCCGTCGGTTTCGGGGTGGTCGCCCTTCTGGGTTTTTTTATCCTGTCCATTTACGGCCATGACCCCCTCCAACTCATAAAAACCCCCCTACCTAAATGGCCGGGTGACCTTCTCCTTTTCTACCTGGTCGGAGGGATTGTGGCGCCTGTCGCAGAAGAGGTCTTTTTCAGGGGGATACTCTACGGCTTCTTCAGACGATGGGGAGTGGTCGTGGCTCTCGTCTTAAGCACCGCTTTTTTTGTACTGCCCCATCTGGGAGGTCATGGACTGCCTATCACGCAGATTGTGGGAGGGATTCTATTTGCGATTGCCTATGAGGTAGAGGGAAACCTCATAACCCCTATCACCATCCATTCCCTGGGGAATCTCACCATATTCACCATTTCACTGGTGACCTGAGCGCATAGAGCAGAGCGCATGGCGCAAAGCGAAGAAGATGAAAACAGAACCTCTTTCGCTGTTCAAAAACTCTATGGCCTATGCCCTTTGCGCTATGCATTGCATGAGTTGGCTTCAGAATGTAGGAAGCAAATCAAAGGATTCAGGAAGTATTTGAGGGATTATGATTCGGGAGAAGTCTAATTAAAGAATTAGGGAATTGAGGGATTTAGGGATTTAAGGATTAAGAAATTCAGGGATTCAAGGATTAAGGGATTCTGGAATTCAAGGTTTTAGGGATTCTGGGATTCAGTTTTTATAATTCCTCAATTCCTAAATCCCTCAATCCGCAATTTGTCCTTTCACAATTCCTCAATCCCTCAATTCCTAAATCCCTCAATCCCTTAATTATCTTACGATCCTGGTTCGCGGCACACGGGTACTGGCAGACCACAATGGGCCCCCCTGGGACCCGTCATTCCCGTGTTTTTGCATTTGCCCAGGACGGCGGTCTCGGGATCCAAGGTGATTTTGGTCAATTTGGGTTTTTCGTATTTCTTCTTATTGTTTTTCTGCATCAAGCTGTCTCCACAAAAGGCCTTAATACGTACAAAAGCATATCAGTAAACCCACTCTTTTTCAATGTGAAACCCGACCCTACCTTCAGGGTGGCATCCCTGAACAGGGTCAGGGACAGGTTTTATATGCCACCGATAGTACTAATAAAGCAGCCGCCTCCACCGCTGCCGCCGACGCTTCCCTCTAAAGTTGTGCTCACAGTCCTAGCTCCTGCCAGCACGACCAGTTCTATGCTTGGGGCGCTCTCATATCCGTCAGAATCCTCAGACCTCACCACATAGTAGAAGGTTCCAGTTTGGGCAGACGTATCCGTAAACCCTGTTCCCGTGATAAGGGCTGTATTCACCTTGGTATAAGGACCGCCCGGCGTTGTGCTCCGGTAGACATTGTAACCCGCGATCGCCCCACCATTGGCATCTGTGGCTCCCTGCCAGATCAGGACCACACTGCTGCCTTGGACTTCTGCCACAAGTCCGGACGGTACG
>JASFEQ010000412.1:0-4069 GCA_050124735.1 Desulfobacteraceae bacterium
CACGGAAGAACGGGCAAAAGAGATCCGCTTTCCTGCCAGTAAAGGCGTGTCAGGAAAAGTTATCAAGACAGGTGAACCCATTATCGTCCCAGATACTGCTAAGGATCCCGATTTTTATCCTGTTGTGGATGAGCAACTCCAGTTCCATACCCGCAACTTGTTAGATGTGCCCTTGAGGAGCGGAGATCGAATTATAGGGGTTTTAATGGCCCTCAACAAGAAGGAAGGGGCTTTTGACCAGACAGATGTTGAGTTGCTGAGCATGATTGGAGGGACTCTCGCTCTTTCCATTGAAAATGCCCGTGTTTCTAAAGCGCTGAAGGAGGCATATGGTGAGGTTACCAGTTTGAACCGGGCGAAGGACAAAGTCATTAACCATCTCTCTCATGAATTGAAGACCCCGGTTTCGGTGCTTTCGGCCTCTTTAAATATCATATCAAAAAAACTGGCTACTCAATCTGATGACACCTGGAAACCCACCGTAGAGAGGGCCCAAAGGAATCTGCAGCGCCTACTGGAGATCCAATACCAGGTGGCAGACATCATGCGGGATAAAGAGTACAAGGCCTACGAACGCCTCTCCTCGGTGCTAGATCAGACTGCTGACGAACTGGAGGCCCTTATCGCGGAAGAGGTCGGGGAAGTGGGTGTGATGGAAAGGGTGAGAAAACGCATTGAGAAGACATTTGGCCCAAAAGAGACGGTTCCGGAGGAGACCCCCCTTGACCAGTATGTGAAGGAGAGACTTGAGGCCCTTGAGCCATCATTTTCCCATCGCCAGGTTGAGTTAAGAAGGCACCTTGAGCCCGCACCCCCTGTATGTATACCGTTGGACGACTTGCGCAAGGTGATCGATGGCCTGATCAAAAATGCCATTGAAAACACGCCAGATGAAGGGGAGATCGAGGTGATTGTCAAGAAGAAAGGGGAGGGCAGTGAACTGGTGGTCCGTGATTATGGCGTTGGCATTACGGAAGAGAATCAAAAACGCATATTTGAAGGATTCTTCACCACGCAGGAAACCATGGCCTATTCCTCCAAAAGGCCTTTTGATTTTAATGCCGGAGGAAAGGGGGCGGACCTCTTACGCATGAAGATTTTCTCGGAGCGGTACAATTTCAAGATAGACATGGAGTCATCCAGGTGTCCCTGTTTGCCCAACGCTGAGGATGTCTGTCCTGGAAGAATTAGTCAATGCGAATACTGTAAGGGCAAGCCGGAATGTCACCGATCTGGAGGAACCACTTTTACTGTCTTTTTCCCTCCATCCCCTCAAGATGGTTGTACCATAGAGACACTGCCAGGCGCTGCTTAGCCATCCTAATCAAAGCAACGTCGTTGCCTGCGACAATCTTTCCCATACAGAAATCCCCCTCTGTCCCCCTTTACAAAAGGGGGATGTTCTAGCTCTCAAAAAGGAATTATCATTTCCCCCCTTTGATAAAGGGGGGGTTAGGGGGGATTTTGAAAGGCGGAGTTTTTACCCAGTTGCCTGCTGGTTGGCAACCTGCGACCGATAGTAATCGTTCGTCTCCAAGAGTGACTGATGTGTCCCAATGGCGACAAGCCGATTCTCGTTCAAGAGTAAAACGCGATCTGAATCTACAATGGTGGGAAGTCGACTCGTCACCACAAACAGGGTCTTGCCCTGAACCAGGGATGGCAGGGACTGGAAAATAGACGCTTCAGTTTTACTGTCTAATGCAGAGGTGGGCTCATCCAATACCAGAATATCTGGATCCTTGATGAGGGCCCGAGCAATGGACAGCCGCTGTTTTTGGCCCTCTGACAGGTTGACCCCATTTTCACCTAACTCTGTCCCATAGCCTTCAGGTAAGCCATTTATGAACTGGTGTATACCAGCCGCCTCGGTTGCCCGAACCACCTGTTCCTCACTCGCTTCAGGATTTCCATAGCAGAGGTTTTCCATGATGGTGCCAAAGACAAGGCGCGTACTCTGTGAGACATATCCGATGCGCTGGCGCAACGAGCCCACTTCATACGCTGATGCTGGTCGGCCATCAAAGAGGATCTCACCAGCAGTGGGTCTGTAAAAACGGAGGATGAGACTCAAAAGCGTTGTCTTGCCCACGCCGCTGGGGCCCACAATGGCTACCCGCTCGCCCGGTTCCACAAGTAAGGAGACATCCTCGAGCACCGGTTCACGGGCATCGTAGGAAAAAGAGACGTTCTTGAATTCGATCTCTCCTGTAAGCCGATCAACCGTTTGGCCGACGCCCAGATTTTCCTCCGGAACAATGTCAAAAAGGGCAGCCACACGCTGCAGCGCAGCCAGGGCCTCTTGAAGTTGGAGATTTGCAGCGGCCAGAAATTGCGCGGGGCCGAAGACGTAACCCAGGTATGCCAGAAAGGCGAGTAAAGAGCCCAAGGTCCATTGGTCTTTGATCACCCAGTAGGCGCCAAGGGCCAACACGATGACACGGGTGATGCCTGGCATGGCGGTGATTGCCAGGTCGGCCACGGAACTCACGCTGGTTCGCTCCAGGGATATTTGAAAGGCCTTTTTCAACTCAGACATGAGTCGCCCTACGGCGCTTGCCTCTGATGCAAAGGCCTTGATCAGGGAGGCAGAGGATAACGACTCTTGGAGACGACTTGAGACATGGGCCTCCTGTTCCATGCCCTGGTGACTCAGGATGTGAATCCTTGTTGAAAAGTAGCGCATGCAAAGCACGACGCCGGGGAGGATGATGAGGACAACAATGGCCAGTCTCCACTCCAGGTAGAACAGCAACAGAACGCCGCCTAAGCAGCGCACCAAATTGCTCAAGATGTAGACAATGGTACTGGAGAAGAACCAGCGCAATCCCTCCACGTCAGAGGAGAGCCGCGTCATGAGATAGCCCGTCTGGGTGTCATCAAAAAAAGTTTTGGGGAATCGCAAAACGCGCTCCACAAGATCATGCTGGATGTCGAGGGTTATCCTCTGCTCAAACCGCGCAAAGTAGAAATCCTCCAAGAGGCGCAAGAGTCTCTCGGCCAAGACGATCCCGATAAGTAAAAGTATGGCACCGGCCAATAGTTCTATCCGGCGACTCAAGATCACATCGTCGATGATGTAGCGGGTGATGAGGGGCTGAGGAAAACCCAGGAGGGATGTTGACAGGATGAGGAGAAAGCCCAATGCGCCCTTTCGCCAATGCCGGCCAACGTATGGGCGCAGGTTCTCGAGGTTGGCCTTGATGCCCGAATAGCCCTCACGACCGGTGATCCGGTCCTCCGGCATTTTCCGGGCAAGACCCCGTTTCAGATATTTTAACCAGCTCTTCATCAACTAGGCCTTGATCGATTCGCTCAGCAAGAGTTGCTCATCATTCTCGGCTAATATGATATCGCATCACTGGTCATTGAACAAGTTACCGAAATCCGCCTTGGGCGGAAATCGGTAAAGAGGCCGCTATGGACTGAGGAATCCGTTGACCCAACAATGACTTATTGGCTATCATAAAGTCATGTTTGACAACCCCGCCCGAAGGGCTGAGTGGTTTTGCCCGATCGTCGTCTCCTCTCCGAGGCGTAGGCTCTCCGAGCCGGAGGCCGATCGGGCAAAAAAATCTAACTCTGTGCTCTCAGTGTCTCAGCGGTGAATTCCCAAAAAAGGAGGGAGAGATGAGCAGGAAAGGCACAAACAACACAGTATCCGATGCACAATCGTCATGCCTCCCCAAAGATATCTCGTCTCTCAATTCCAATCATTTACTCCTTGACTTGAGTACAGAGCTTCTAGGTCGGGGGAAGCGTGTCCGGTTTCGAGCCCCTGGCCGGAGTATGTATCCCACCATCAGGGAAAACGAGGCCATCACCGTAGAACCTGTAGCGCTGCAAGATGTTAAGGTGGGTGACATCATCCTTTTCCGCTCTGGAGAGAGTGTTGTTGCGCATCGCGTCATGCGGATAGAGAAAGTAGAGGGCAAAGCATCTCGCTTCATCCTCCGCGAAGATACATGGGGCACCTTGGATGAGCCGGTGGAGGCAGAGCAAATCTTGGGCAAGGTGGTCTCTGTGGAGAGGGCAGGCCGCAACATCGACCCTTACAGAACGTGGGCCA
>JASFEQ010000413.1:0-4046 GCA_050124735.1 Desulfobacteraceae bacterium
TTCCGAAATCCCGAGGAATGAGGCGTACATAGAAGTACGCCGCAGTGACGAGGGATGAGGGTAACGCAGCCCTTCGACCTTGCTCAGGGCCATGAGTCCTTCGACTTTGCTCAGGACCGTGAGCCTGTCGTACGGCTTGTCGAATGGCAGATGGGCGTTTTCCGACAGCCTCATCTGTAAACTGGTCTTAGCACCAGCCTGCCGTTGCGTGTCAAGTGCAAGTCTCTCATAGTAAAAGCTTGATAAATTTGACAACAAAAACAGCATGTTAACCCCATTTTCCACGACAATTCAAGGGGCGGAGCTGTACGCGCAAAGGGCCCCAGTGAAATAGGCGCCGAGGACGCATTTCACGGGGTAAACATAGAGCAAAGCGTTTCAAATTCACACTTAAGAGGTATGGAGGTATGAATGATGGTGAAGTTTAGATTTCAGGATCTCGAAATTTGGCAAATGGCGATCGAGATCGCCAACGAACTTTTCGATATTGCTGATGAGCTCGATAAGAAGAGGCTATATCGAGTTGCAGAACAACTGCGCGCGGCGGGAATATCGATGTCCAATAACATCGCGGAGGGCTCTGGCTCCTCCTTCAAAAAAGAATTCAATCAATTCCTCAATTTCGCCAGAAGATCTACTTTCGAAAATGCCAACATACTGATACTTCTCCAAATGCGAAAATTAATAGAGCGAGATACACTCGAGCAATTATTGGATCGACTAGATCACTTATGCAGAAAAATAACCAATTTCCAAAAAACCCTGAAATGACCTCCGGATAGTTTGCAACGCCTTGCGCTCTGCGCTATGCGCTTTGCACATCACGCTTTATCCGATGCTATTCCCATATCCCAATATCTGTGCTAAATAATGAACTTTTCGTTTCGTAAACCTAAATCTTGAGGTTCAGATGATACGAAAAAGAAAAGCCTTCCTGACAGTAATCACCCTGGCAGTATTCACATTCTTCTCAATCCTCCCCCCTGCGGCTGTTGCCCAGCAAGGAAAGGACCAGATCCAACTACTCGTAAAGTCAGGCGTACTCACCCGGCAGCAGGTGCGGCAATTGAAGGATGCCGTCGAAGGGGAAAGGATCTGCCTCGAGGCCCTAAAAAGGGTAAGAGAGGAAGGCGGGACCCTGGCCCAGGATGAGCTCGAGGCCTGCAAAAGGATGCAGAGGGTGAAGGAGGCCCTTGCGGGCGACGAGGGTTGCCTGGAAGGCCTGAAGCGCGTTGAAGAGAAGGGGGGAATTCTCACCGAGGCTGAAGTGGAAGCCTGCAAAAGGGTCGCGGACCGCATTGAAAGCAAGCAAGAGGAAGAACCCAGGTTAGAAGTCGTAGAAAAGGTTGAAGAGCCGGGAGAGCAGGAGATCTGCCTTGAGGCCTTGAAGCGGGTTCAGAAAGAAGGAGGCACCCTTATCCCCGCCGAACTGGAGGCGTGTGCAAGGATGCCTGAGGTGATCAGGGAGGAAATAGAGAAAAAGGCGGAACTGGATGAAGTGCGGAAGGCCGAAGAAGAGGCACTGAAGGAACTCCCCAAGGAGCCCCCTGCTGATGAAGAAAGAGCTGCCTTAAAAATCTATGGGCATGAGCTTTTTACGCGCGTGCCGAGCACTTTCGCGCCGGTCAAAGCCATCCCCGTTTCCAACGATTACATCATTGGGCCAGGAGACGAGATCAAGACCCTCATGTGGGGTCGGATGGACGCCGAATATAGCCTTGAAGTAGACAGTGAAGGGGTCATCAATATTCCTGAGATTGGCCCCATGGTCGTGATTGGAATGACGTATGGCGAGCTCAAGGCGCAGATCAAGCGCAAGGTGGAGGCCATAACGGGTGTCAATGTCCACTGTTCCATGGGAAGGCTCCGGACCATCCAGGTCTTTGTCCTGGGTGAGGTGAAAAGCCCTGGTTTGTATACAGTCAGTTCGCTGGCCACTATTGGAAACGCCCTGCTCGTCTCAGGCGGGCCAACGGAATTGGGTTCTTTGAGAAGGATAGAGCTGAAGCGGAAGGGCAAGATCATCAGCACGATTGATGGCTATGATTTCCTGCTCAGAGGGGATATCTCAAGGGACATCAGGCTTATGCCAGGGGATGTCATTTTTGTCCCCCAGGTTGGGCCCATGGTATGGGTCTCCGGGAATGTGAGAAGAGCGGCCATCTATGAACTCAAAGATGACCGAAACCTTCAAACAGCCCTGCGATTGGCAGGTGGCCTGGCACCCCAGGCCTATAATCAACGTATTCAAATTGAACGCTATTCCAGGCACCAGATTCAGGTCGTCCTGGATATTACTTATGAGGAGCTTGAAAAGAGGAAACCCATTTCACTCCAGGATGGGGATCTCATAAGGGTGTTCTCCATCCTGCCAACCAGCGTAAATGCCGTCTATCTTTACGGGAATGTGCTTCGTCCTGGGCAGTATGCCTACAAACCGGGATCTCGTCTTCTGGATGTTGTGCCCGATCTGAAGAGCCTGGAAGTGGACACCTATCTGGACTATGCCCTCATCAAGAGGTACCGTCGGACAGACATGAAGGCGGAACTCATTCCATTTGATCTTGGTAAGCTTCTTCTTTTCGGGGACGGAAGCCAGAATCTCCCCTTGAAGCCGCTGGATGAAATCTACGTCTTCAGCCGGTGGATGTTTGAGGAAAAACCTTCTGCCTCGATCGAGGGCGAGGTCCGTAAACCCGGTCGATATGTGATCGACAAGATGAAAGTCAAGGATCTGATTTTTAAGGCCGGAAGCCTGACGCGCGATGCCTATATGAACCTGGGGCATATTTACCGAACACATCCCAAGACCAAGGAAATGACGATCCACGCCTTCCACGTGGGAAAGGCCCTGAAAGAGGACCCTGAGCAGAACCTCTCCTTAAAGGACCTGGATCGCGTGGTGATCCACAGCGTCTGGCAATACGTGCAAAAATACGATGTCACCATCAAAGGAGAGGTCAATAAGCCTGACGATTACCCTTATGCCACGAACATGACCATTAGGGACCTTATCCTGTTGGGGGGCAATGTGAAGGATTCTGCCTATCTGGAAAAGGGTGAACTGGTCAGGTTTCAGGTCATAGAGGGCAAAGAGGTGCGAACCTCCCTCATAAACTTCAATGTCCGGCTTGCGTTGCAAGGAGATTCTCGCCATAACTTCAAACTGAAGCCTCTGGATGTGCTTCATATAAAACAGATCCCTGAATGGGCGGAAGCCAGGACTGTGACCGTCACGGGTGAGGTCTATTTCCCTGGTTCTTATGAAATCAGGAGAGATGAACGCCTCAGTTCGATCATAGAAAGGGCTGGTGGTTTTACAGATGGAGCCTATTTTCGCGGCGCGGTCTTTACCAGGGAATCGGTCAGGGAGATCCAGCAAAAGCGCCTGAACGACATGATGGAAAAGTTGAGGGTGGAGATCGCCAGGGCCAGTTCCAAAGAGGTGCAGGCCGCCCTCTCAAAAGAGGATCTGGCCCAACAGCAGCAGTTTATCACGGCTCAACAGGGCTTACTGAGCAGGCTCGAACGGGTAAGGGCCTCAGGACGTGTGGTCATCGCCCTTACGCCCATGCCCGTATTCAAACAGAGTGGTAATGACATGATTCTGGAAGAAGGGGATGAACTGCACGTCCCGCAGAAACCGGACACAGTGAACGTCCTGGGTGAGGTCTACAACCCGACCAGCCTGGTATTTGAGGAGGATAATCCTACGGTAGGGTACTATCTGGCCAAAACGGGGGGCCCCACAGAAAACGCAGAAAAGGGTCAGATTTATGTCATCCGGGCCGACGGCACCGTGGTCAGCAAGAAGGGATCAGGGTCTTGGCTCTCCGGTTTTGATAGAACCAAGCTCTATCCAGGGGATACGATCCTTGTGCCACAAAAGATCATATACCCCAACTGGATGGCCACAGCCAAGGATATCACCCAGATACTCTACCAGATAGCGATCGGCGCCGCCGTTACCATTGCAGCCCTGAATGCCCTGTAGAGTAGGATGGAAAGCATTTCTTTAGACGTGATTGACACATGCAGCATGGAGC
>JASFEQ010000414.1:0-4040 GCA_050124735.1 Desulfobacteraceae bacterium
GGACTGCATTCCTCCTTCGCCTCATGGGAAATATTTCTAGGTATGCAGGAGAGCTCTTGGTGAATCTTTATGACCTGCTCGCCTTTCCACTCCTGTGGGTGGAAAATTTTCTCCGTCACAGGAAAGAGCAGATGGACTTGGAACAGCCTGAAATGATGATGAACGAGGAGGTGTGATCGTGAAAAAGTGCTTTAGCTCAGTCATCGCAATAATCATCTTCCTGTCTCTGGGTAGCTGCGCGGATACCACCAGCCGTAGCACGGGAGTCTACATGCTCCTGGATAGTTCAGGGACGTATACCAAGGAGTTGAAACAAGCCCAGGCCATTATCAACTACCTTCTTGGCACCTTGCAATCAGGGGATAGCTTTGGCATCGCGAAGATCGACAGCGGCAGCTTCAGCGAGAAAGACATTATCGCCAAAATGACCTTTGACAAGCGGCCGTCGGTAACCAATAAGCAGAAGCGTCTCTTTAAACAGAGTGTTGACACGTTCCTTGCTTCGGTGAAGAAAGGAAGCGCCTACACGGACATTACGGGAGGGCTTTTGCAGGCCGCTGAATACCTAAACGAGACGGGTGCGGGAAAGAAGTATATCCTCATCTTCTCTGACCTGAAAGAGGACCTGAAAAAGGGACACGTCCGGGACTTTCCTCTCCAGGTACCGGGTTGCCAGGTGGTGGCCCTCAACGTGACCAAACTGAGAAGCGATAATGTGGATCCTCGGGAATACTACGGCAGGGTCCAGAAGTGGGAAGAACGCGTCACGGAAGGCGGGGGTCATTGGCGGATCATCAATGACCTGAATCGACTGGAGAACTTACTGGGAAGCTGATCCCAGGGCCCTGAGTTTCAAATCCACCCCCTAGCCCCATTGTTCGTAGAGGGCCAGGGGGTTTTTTATTTCCTCATGAAAACAAAGAATTCCTTATTCCCTTTGGGACCCAAGAGAGGGGAAGGTATGTGCCCCAAAATGGTCCAACCGACGTCTTTAAAGAAACGACTCAGTCTGTCTGTGACTTGCTGATGTAAGGAAGGATCACGGACCACGCCCCCTTTTCCCACCTGCCCCTTGTCCACCTCAAACTGGGGTTTGATCAGGGCAACGATAAAGGCATCTCTCAAAATAAGTTCGGAGACAGCAGGGACAACCAGCCGCAAGGAGATGAACGAGACGTCTATGACCGCTCCATGTATTTGCTCGTTTACGTCTTCGGGCTTAAGGTGGCGGATATTTGTCCTCTCCAGGACGATGACCCGGGGATCCTGACGAATTTTCCAATGGAGTTGGCCATATCCCACATCCACGGCAATGACCTTCTCTGCCCCCCGCTGCAACAGGCAGTCTGTGAACCCGCCGGTGGATGCACCCACATCCAGCAACACCTTCCCTTTCACGTCCACGGCGAATTGGTCAAGGGCCGCCTCAAGTTTTAGTCCACCACGGCTCACATAAGGAGGGAAGGGCTCTTTCAGAGATATGGCGGCGGAAACGGATATGAGATGCCCCGGCTTATCAAGAGGGCGTTTGTCCACCTCCACCAGGCCAGCCATGATCGTGGCTTTGGCCTTCTCACGGCTCTCTGCCAGCCCCCGCTGAACCATGAGGAGATCTAGGCGCACCTTGTGGTTTTTAGCCTTGGCGGCAGAGATCTCTCGCCTCCTCTAGTATCCCCGATTTGTCAAGCCCATATTTCTCCCTGAGAAACGCCAAGGGGCCTTGTTCCACAAACTTGTCCGGAAGACCGATTCTCTTGAGTCGGACATTACGCATATCACTATCATTGAGGAGCTCCAGCAGGGCACTCCCCAGGCCCCCTTGTCTGATATTTTCTTCCACAACCAGAACCTTGCCCACTGCCCCGGCCTGTTCAACCAGGCCTTTATCCAGCGGCTTCACGAAACGGCAATTAACCACACCCACCGAGAGGCCCTCGTTTTGCAAAATCGTGGCCGCCTCCATTGAAGGCGAGACCATGCTTCCCAAAGCTATGATAAGTAAATCCTTGCCTTCGCTGAGAATTTCAGATTCGCCAATGGGGATGGTCTTATATTCCGGGTCAAGAGGGACACCGATGGCGGTACCCCTCGGATATCTTATGGCTGCCGGACCGGAATGTTGCAGTGCGGTGTATAGCATGTGCCTCAATTCATTTTCATCCTTCGGGGCCATCACCGTCATGTTGGGCAAACTCCGCAGATAGGTAATATCAAAATGACCGTGGTGTGTAGGGCCATCCTCCCCCACGAGTCCGCCGCGATCCATACAGAAAACCACATGCAGATTAGGGAGGCAGACGTCATGGATAATCTGATCATAGGCCCTTTGAAGGAAAGTGGAATAGATGGCCACAACAGGTTTGAACCCCTCCGAGGCGAGTCCGGCCGCAAAGGTCACAGCATGCTGCTCTGCAATGCCCACATCCAGGAAGCGCTCCGGGTAGTCTTGGGCATAGCTGTTGAGACCCGTGCCCTCTGGCATGGCCGCTGTGATGGCAAATAGTCGCTTTTCCTTTCTGCCAATCTCCACCATGGCGTTTCCAAAGACCTCTGTGTAGGAGGGCGGGGGCTTGGAGGAACCCGTTGCAGGGGACCCTGTGGCGATATCGAAACACCCCACTCCATGGTAGTGACAGGGGTCTTCTTCAGCGGGGGTATAACCTTTACCCTTCATGGTCATGACATGGACCAGTACAGGTCCTTCTAGCAGGAGTAAGTTCTTGAATGTCTCGATAAGGCGATCTAGGCGATGTCCCTGTATAGGACCAATATACTTGAATTTAAAGGCCTCAAAGAGCATGCCTGGGGTAAAGAAGGTTATAAAGGAATCTTCACTCTTTCGGATCAGATTGACGATGTTTTCGCCCACACCTGGAATGGATTGAAAAAAATTACGCAGTTCGTTCCTCAGATGAACAAACCTGCGGCCTGTCATCTTTCGGCTCAAAAAGGATGAAAAGGCACCCACATTGGGCGATATGGACATGGCATTATCATTAAGTACCACAGTAAGATTCTTCTCTGTGTGCCCTGCCTGATTGAGCCCTTCGAAGGCCAAACCGGCAGTCATGGAGCCATCGCCAATCACAGCAATGACCCGGCTTTTTTCTTTCTTAAGGGCCTTTGCGGTCGTAATACCCAACCCCGCAGATATGGAGGTACTGCTGTGCCCCGTATCAAAAGTGTCGTAAGGGCTTTCCTCCCTTTTGGGAAAACCGCTGATACCGCCGTAGGTTCGTAGTGTGTGAAAACGATCCCTCCGGCCTGTGATCAGTTTGTGGGCATAGGCCTGGTGGCCCACATCCCATATGATCTTGTCTTTTGGGGCATCAAATACGCAGTGGAGCGCAATGGTCAGTTCCACGACGCCCAGACTGGGCGCCAAGTGGCCACCTGTCTCAGACACGGTCTCAACGATCTTTTCCCTGATTTCCCCGGCCAGCTGTTCCAGTTCCTGCAGGTTCAATTTTTTGAGATCTGCTGGGTTGTCAATGCTGTCAAGAATTCTTCTCTCTTTTTTGCCTTCTTTCATGTTTTTCTCACAATGATGTACTTAGCAATATGTCTCAGGGGTTCTGCCCTTTGGTCGAAGGGCGCCAGGGATTCAATGGCCTGTTCCACCAGTCCCTCCTGGATCTCTTTGGATCTTTTTAGGCCGAGTACTGCGGGATAAGTGATTTTCTCCTGACGTGTATCGCTTCCCACGTTCTTCCCCAACTCCCGGCTATCCCCCTCAATATCGAGGATGTCATCGGAAACCTGAAACGCCAACCCTATGTTTTGACCATATGAGGTGAGGGCCTTTACCTGGTCCTCCGCAGCATCCACCAAGATGGCCCCTGAAACGACTGAAGCCGAGATCAAAGCGGCCGTCTTACGGGTGTGGATGAATTGGACAATGGAAGGATCCACCTCTTTCCCTTCCGACTGTATATCAACAACCTGTCCTCCCACCATCCCCTCATATCCAGCCGCTTGAGCGATCAGGCCTATCACAGCCAAAAGGGCGTTAGGTCTCACCCTGTTTACAAAATCTGAGT
>JASFEQ010000415.1:0-4012 GCA_050124735.1 Desulfobacteraceae bacterium
CGCGATTCCGCCAGCATATATCCTGAAACCCAGCTGCCCTCCGCTTTTTGCCCTCAGGTTCTTATCAAGGCTTCTCAGATGTTTTAACCAGGTGGACCCCTCCGGGGCAATGGTGGCAAATTTTATGAAAAATTTTTTGGAATGACAGACGTGCGGCAAAAGGATGAATTCAGCCAAAAGCACATTCAGCAAGACAAAGAGGACTAACCATACCTTTTTTGACAAAACGACCTCCTCAACAATGAGCGTTCGGTAATCAGCAGATTAACGCTGGGCGTCCGCTTACGCGTGATTAGCCCGGAGCATACTTGAGATCCTTAGTAGGATGTCATCTACCAGCTTGTCTCAAGGTTAGCGGGTCTTAGTGTCTTGAGTGGAAGTCTAAAGGAAGAATTCATCCACCATTTCTCTGAGTTGTTTTGCCTTATGCTGCGTGACTGAATTAATCAGGCAGACATCTCTCAACTCGGCAGGATTCATCTTCTCAATGTCTCCGGTCAATCTCAAAAAAAGCGCCTTATCTTGGACCCGTACCGCATAGTATCTGGCAAAATAATAATGGGCCAGAAAGAATTTTCCATGACTCAGCTGTAAGGCCTTGTCAAAATGTTCCTTGGCCTGTTTAACGTTTCCCCCAAGCATTGGAGGACGGGCCGAAAGGCTAACCCCCATGAGGATATGAGGTAAACCATTAAAATAACTGGCATCAATCTCCATCACTCTATCAAGGAGAGCCTGGGAAGCATTCAACTGAGCGAGGGCGCCAGGTTTGTCAAGGTTCAGATTGATCCAGGCATTCCAGGATACGGTGATCCAAAAAAGAGGTTCCAGCTCATCCTTGCCCAATGTTTGCAATACCCTTTGCAGTTCCTGTCTCCTGTCCTGCGTGTCTTTCAGCCTAACCCCCTTCTCGCCAAGGGCCCTTATACCATAATCTCTGCTGCGAAGGTACAATCTGGAGGCCCTCTCCGGGTCATCCCCCTCCACAAAAAGCATACTGTAACCCCCAAAACCCATGGAGAGGGTCGTTAGAATCTGTTTGTTCTCCGGATCGTTCTTGAGAAGCCCCTCCAGCAGTTTCAAATTGGCAGGAATGGCGTTCCTGGCCAATTCAATGTCACACTCTTCAAAAATGGAAGTGGTGAAATTGGGGAACAGAGAAGGGGACACTCGAAGGGCGACCCGCATGCAATTGTTGAGCAGGAAAACGGATAAACAGACTAAAATGGCCAGAAGGCTTTTCCTCGTCTTTTCAGTACGCAAGAAAAGGGTCTCCCCTTTGTACAGGCTCATCCAGATACCTCTGGGCCAGAAATTGTGCACCAGCCCCATTTTTTAATTTTAGTATCTTCCGGTAATATTTTATGGCCTCTTCCCTATTGGCTTCCAAATCATAACTCATTCCCTTTTTTAACAGAGGCCAGGCGAGCATGAGTGGATCCAATTTGGGATCTGGTTGAGATAAGATGGTATCGAGTTTTGATCTCGCCTTCTCAGTCTGGCGCCGAACAAGGCAATGACTGGCTTCCAGATAGTGGACGCGTCTGCCCCAGATACCGGCGCTCTCTTTAGAATTCTCATAAGAGGCTTTTTTTTGCAAAAATTCAATAACTTCCCTGTATTTGTTCTCATTGCCGAGCCTAATATACGCCACGCCTTCCAGGTATTTATTCCTGGGCGCTTGATGAAATTTCTCCGCAAGTTCCTTGGCCAAAACAAGGGCCTTTGGATAGTGAGCATCCTCCAAGAAAAGATAGATATGAAGAAGTAGGCTCTTTGCTTCTATAGATGAGTAGACTGCCCCATCAGCGGCAACATGTAATTTTCTCAGGCCTTCCTCTTTGTCTCCTTCGTGGATAAGAAGGTAAGAAAGGAATTTGAGGACGCCTGAGAGCCGGGCCGTATAATAATCGAAGATCCCGAGGCCAAGCAGGACATCCTTATTGTTGGGATCCATTTTTTGGCAAGTCTCAAGGGCATTTATGGCCTCAAGGGCCAGGAAAAATGAGGAAAGCCATTTCTGCTGCATCAACTGAAAACGACCCTTGAATCCCAGGGCTCCGCCCAGATAGAAATATGTAAAACCGTCTGATTTCTCCTGTTCAATCTTTCTCTTGGCAATGAATATGGCCTCGTCAATACGCTCACCATACTGATCTACCATTTCAGGAGACCAGAAACCAGAGGCCAATCTGGACCATGTGACCATGGCCAGGTAGAAATACCCTGCTGGATCTTTCGGTTTTTCTGCGACGATTTTGTAGAAGAGATTTTCAGCCTCATCAAATTTCCAGTCATATAAGAGTTCAATCCCCCTGATGATATCGTGATTTACGCGGGTCGGTTGGGACGTAGTGTTACGGGCCTCAGAGAAGTGTGTGGGTATGATTTGGATACAGACGGATAGGAAAGAGATCTCAAGTGCAAATATTATCACCCTGAGTCGTTTTTTCATAGCAGTGCCGTATTTTATAAGAGGGGGACTATTTTGGAGGTGACTGCTGAATCTAACATTAAAATTGAAGATTTAGCAAGTTTTTAATGTTAAATATCCAGAAACCCCAAGTTGGCCGATCTGAAATTATGTTTGAGCATTTCATGGATCTGTAGCGCCCCTAAAAGAGCTACAACTCTAGAGTCGCCATTTCCCTATTCCCGCTCAGATCGCCGGGAACACAAGTTGTTTAAATGGGGCGAGTTTTTCAATTTTCTGAGAGAAATTTGGTGAGGTAAGGCAGAGATTTTGCAGACTTTTTTTGGTTTATGTGGTAAAAGTGATGCAATGAAACGGCATTTTATAGGAGCGAGTTGAGGATGAAGATTCTACTTCTAGGTAGTACGGGTATGTTGGGGAGCGATTGCAAAGAGTTGCTGAGCGAGGATTACGAAGTCATAGCCCCAGAAAAAAATGAACTAAATATCGTGAGCTGGGACGTGGTCATAGAAAATCTGCAAGAGATCTCCCCGGATATTGTTCTCAACTGCGCAGCTTTTACCGACGTGGATGCCTGTGAGAAGGAGGCTTTCACGGTGAGGAAAGTCAATCTGGAAGGTCCCCGCAACCTGGCGCAAGGTTCTGCTCGGTTTAATTGCAAATTAATTCATGTTTCTAGCGATTACGTTTTCAGTGGGAAAAAGAGTATCCCTCAGCCCTATTTTGAAGATGACCCCGTTAACCCACTCTCCGCCTATGGCCGGAGCAAGATGGAGAGCGAGGTTGCGGTCAGAGAGAACTCTCCTAACTACATTATTGTCCGTACAGGCTGGTTATACGGGATAAACGGCGAGAATTTTATCACATCAATCTTGAAGAAGGTATTAACTCAAAAGGGCAGAAAGAAGACGCTGACCGTGGTGGATGATCAATTTGGATCTCCCACATGGACCTACAGCTTAGCATTGCAGATCAAAGAACTCATAAAAAGGGATACAAAAGGTACATTTCATGCCACCTCAGAGGGGTATTGCACGCCACTTGAATATGCCAAGCATGTTTTCAAGAAACTTAAGGTGAAGGTGTCTTTGGAACCTTCCAGCTTGAGTGATTACCAGCAGGCCGCCAAGAGGCCGAGGAATTGCATTCTGGAAAACAGGTTACTGAAAAAACAGGGCAGCAATATCATGCGCCACTGGAAGGAGGATGTGGACGCCTTCCTGGATCAATATGGTCCAAGTTTGGTGAAACAGGCAAGAGCGAAAAAGCGATGAGTGACGCCTGAGCATGGGCGGGATATGCGTTAGGAGTTAGCAGGTTATCAAATTGCCCGCCCTATGACAGCCCCCTCATAAATGGCTGCCTTGGCACTCCTCGGTTCTAGACAATCTCCTATTTGATAGAGTTCTGTACCTAGAGACTTGATCTCGTCATAAAGGCTGTTATCCGGTTTGTTGCCAATGGACACAACAACGCTTTGTGCCTCAATGAACACGTCATTCCCCTCCTGGTCCGTGATGAGAACGCCATTGTCTTCCACCTTCGAGAGCCTGTATCCTGGCATAGATTGAATGCCAT
>JASFEQ010000416.1:0-4005 GCA_050124735.1 Desulfobacteraceae bacterium
ATACATGTCCCTTATGAGGTCTGTTCTTAGAAGCGGATTGACCTGGTTGATCATACAGTCTATAAGTCCGGCCAAATAGTAGATGTCTCTCATCTTCCTTTCATTGTTTCTGTTCATGTAGATCGCCTGGATAGTATAGGCCATGCCCCCTCGCAGCGTGAAATGACTGGGCAGATGCCAGACCCCTTTCTCCCCCTTCTGATGGATCTCCTTCCGGTGAATCTCCAGTTTGGTTGACTGGGATTTCAGCATTTGAATGAAATGCTTGCTTTCCCAGTCCGCCTTCCGAAATTCCCACGGCTCTGAGGCGATCAGATTGTCTGGCGGTTCACCCTCTTTTTCCTTCAACTTTATAATCTCGGCCATAGGCGATTATTCTACCCGAGTAAAATTGTAGTTTCAAAGTAAGACGCAAAAAAACGGGCTCTTGAGAGGCTGATGGAAAATGTCCAGCTGCAAGGCTTCCGAAGTCCCGAGGAATGAGGCGTACAGAGAAGTACGCCGCAATGACGAGGGACGAGGGTAACGCAGCAGATGGGCGTTTTCCGACAGCCTCTATAAAAGACAATGAATCTTCTTTACACAGCATACACCATACTGACATCAGGCATTTTCATATCCTGTTTCCCGTCCTTCTGGTTATATACGCGGCTGAGTGGGCGTTATAGAAAGGGTCTAAAAGAACGTCTTGGATTTGTTCCTCGTATGCGGGTTCAAACTCTTCCAGAATCCCCTCGTATCTGGCTGCACGCCGTATCTCTGGGAGAGATGAAGGTGGCGGCCCCCTTGGTGAAATCTCTCAGAAAGCTCATGCCTGACTGTTCAGTCATCCTTTCCGCAGCCACTGACCATGGCATTAAGCTCGCGAGAGAAACATTTGGAGAAGATATGCCTATTGTGTATGCGCCGATAGATACGATCTTCTCTGTAAGGATGGCCCTTTCAAGGCTACGACCTGATGTTCTGGCATTTCTCGAAACGGAGATCTGGCCAGCATGGATTGTTGAAGCTCGGCGATTGGGGATCAAAACCGCTTTAATCAATGGCAGAATCTCTGTGAGATCGATCGGGGGGTACCTGAAATTAAAGCCTTTCTTTCGTGAGGTCTTAAGATATGTGGACGCCTTCAGTATGATCTTAAAAGAAGACGCCGACCGCATTAAAGCGATGGGGGCAGAGCCGCACAAGATCATGGTCAACGGTAACGCCAAATACGATCTCCTTGCCAGCCAGGCAGATCCTGTCATGGAGACAGAAATGCGACAAATCTTGAATCTTGACCCCTCCAATCCTGTCTTCGTTGCAGGCAGCACCCGCGAAGGTGAGGAGAGCATGATCCTGGATGTTTATGAAAGAATCCGGGAGCGATTCCCTGATATGGTATTGGTCATAGCCCCCAGACACCTTGAAAGAACGTCTGAAATCGAATCCCTCCTTGAAAGACGTGGATTTGAATATCAACTCCGGAGCAAACTGGACGACCATGGGACCCAGCGCACAAAACCCGTCATCATCATGAACACCTTCGGAGAACTCTTTAAGCTTTACAGTATGGGGACCATTGTTTTCTGCGGAGCTAGCCTTGTACCCCTTGGTGGGCAGAATCCCCTTGAAGCAGCGGTCTGGGGCAAGGTGGTCTTTTATGGCCCTAGCATGGAAGACTTCTTGGACGCAAAAGCGTTGTTGGAGGAGGTGGGGGCGGGCATCCCTGTTTCAGGTCCCGAAATGTTGGTGGAAAAGGCGCTATGGTTTCTCAACCACCCCGATGCCTTGAAGACTTCTGGAGAGCGGGCCCGCGAAGCTGTCTTGAGAAACCAAAACGCCGCAGAAAAGCACGCAAAGGTAGTTGCCAAATTAATATAGCGCCCGTAGTCTGTTGTCCGTGGTCCGTTGTTTCCACTTCCCACTGACAACAAACAACTGACTACTGACGTGTACAAAGGAGCGTATCCATGTCAATTGATCGGAATGCTATTGAACATATGTACAAGGGCCTCGCTCCGAAAACCAAAGGCAGGTTAAAACTTGCCGTTGAATGGATCGTTCAGGCCAAGGAAAAAGGGGGCAAGGTGGTCGCTGTGGTGGGAAGTGGTCCTAACCTACATGAGGGGGTGACCACGCTTGTCGCAGAATTGATTCATAAAGGTATTGTAGATGGGGTCCTGACCAGTTCTGCGGTGATCAACCATGAGATGGCGGGAACACTGGAAAAGGTAAAACGCATTGATGGTGTGGCCTCTGGATTTGAAAGTAACAAACTCCCCGTGGATGGCTTTTTTGAGGTCAGCATGATTTCTAAGGCAAGGCTGGAAGAATTTCAGCGCGAAATCTGGCTTGATATACCCTTGTACCGCAAGCTGCACAGAGCCAGAGGGAACACCATAATCAAAGTTGCCGGGAACATTGCTTATCCCACGGGACTTCGCACGGAAAAGTTGGCCCGCGACATCCTTGCCCTAGCAAAGCGGTGCGGGGTCCCTTTTGAGCAGATGGCCGGCTATGGTGCCCATCGCCTTACGATGATTGGGGCTGGTGCAGAGCACGATGTTCCTGTACTGGTTACTGTCCCTCAACTGATAGGAGGGGGAGAGGTGGGTTTAGCCATCGGAGACTCCATGTCCATTTCAGAGCGCTGCTTCCGAATCGCAACGCTCCTCGATAGCGCTGATGTGATCGTGGAGTCTGCCCTTGCACTCTCTCAGGAGATCCATGATGGTCCCTTTGAAAGATTCACGGGCCACGGGATATGGGCAGACTGGGAAGGGGGCTGGACTTATTCCCTTGCGGAGAAGAAGATCGTTCGTATTGACCTGGACCCCAATCTGGAAAAGGCATGGATTCAGGAACGTAAATCCAGGACGGTAAGCGACGCCGTCCATAAAGGACTTCCCAAGACCAAGCTGATGCGGATCCCTTTCAGGATGGAGATGTCGGGATTTGCGAGAATTCCTGGCAGTCTTCCTATCGTAGGAGATATTGGTGAAATCTGGCCTATACTTACCACAAGAGTCGCAGATGCCCTTGATTTGCAGCTTGAATTTATGAGCTATAAGCAGTCCCAACGGGCAGGACAAAAAGTTCGGGAATGGATCGCAAAAAATGTGCAGCCTATAAACAGGGAAAGGGTGTTCGCCGCGGCCAGAGAGTTGGCGCCATAGGGTCACTTCAAGGCAGCCTTGAGCTTTGAGGCTATTTCTTTCAAGTTATTGGCCCAGTCCAATGCGAGCGGATTCGCAGGGACGACTTTTCCACCGATGGCCTTGGCGATCGCTTCAGCACTTTTTGTAGAGAATTCTGGTTGCACAAAAATCACCTTGATGCCTCGTTCCCTGGCATGATGGATAAGGTGCTTAAGGTCAGCGGGCTTTGGTTCCTTTCCCTCCATCTCCACAGCGATCTGTTCCAGACCATAGGTGCGGGCAAAGTACCCCCAGGCAGGATGGAAGACCATAAACGCCACGCCCTCTCCTTTGCCGGCGAAAATCCCCCTAATGTGGGTATCCAGAGCGTCCAATTCTACGATGAATTTTCTATAGTTGGTTTCGTAGACAGCGCGGTGTCTAGGGTCAACCAACAGCAGGGCGTCTAGGATGTTCTGGGCCTGAACTTTGACCAGGGGCGGAGAAAGCCAGATGTGCGGGTCCTTGATCCCTTGATGCTCATCCGCAGGTCCCTGTCTCCTTTTTTCGGGGATTTTTTGATTTCCTTCCCCGTGATGATGGGCTTTCACCGGCCTTTTTTCGATGCCTTTCTCCGTGTGCACAAGAAGCATCTTGGGGTTTGCAGCACGGATCTTTTTCAGCCACACCTTTTCAAACGGAACCCCTATCGCATAATAAATATTAGCCTTGGAGAGAGCAACCATCTGATTGGGCTTAGGTTCGTAGGTTGCCGGACTGGCACCCGGTTTTACCATGACCGAGACCTTGATCAACTCCCCCCCAATCTTCTTAACAAAGAACTCTTGGGGAACAATGCTCACGAATACGGCGACAGACTCGGCCC
>JASFEQ010000417.1:0-4005 GCA_050124735.1 Desulfobacteraceae bacterium
GCTTTGCTGCGGGACGAAATCCCGAGGAATGAGGCGTACATCGAAGTACGCCGCAGTGACTTGCCCTGTTAAATCGGCTTTGCCGTCTCGCGTAGCGAGAATTTAACAGGGCGGGGGATAAGGGTAACGCAGCCCTTCGATGCTTCGACATCGCTCAGCATCGACCCTGAGCTACGTCGAAGGGTCGACTTTGCTCAGGGCCATGAGCTTGTCGAATGGCAGATGGGCGTTTTCCGACAGCTTCTTAAAGATCCATCTCGAATTTTTGCTCCTTGACGTTCTGACCCCATTGATACACATCATGCTCCTGGGAGAGCCGAAACCCCTCCCGTTCATATAGGGAACGCGCCTCGTCAAGGCCTTCGAAGGTCCATAAGTAGATCTTTCTGAAGTTTGCTTCCCTGCAAAAATCGATCGCACGCTTTATCAACGTGCCCCCTACCCCTCGACGTTGAAATTCTGGAGGAACAATGAACCAGCGAAGGCGGGCTCCCTCCTCATCTGCCTCGCTACCATCAATAGCAACAGCGCCAGCGAATTCTCCCTCCATTCTGGCCACCCAGAATCCATCCCTATTTTCTTCAAAATCCCTTATAAATTCCGAGAGCTCTCTTCCAACCTGCGTTTCAAAAGAAACATCGAAACCCCAGTTTTCATCGTAATAGGTGGCATGGATTTCAGTGATCTTGCCCACCACACCTGGATAATACCCCATCAATTCCACTCCACCCAATTTAGGCTCTTTCATCACTATCACCGTAAAGCGCGAAGATTCACTAGTCGGCCTAGCACTTCCATCTCATTTTTTACCAACTCACGTAAAGAATCCAGGCCCAGAGGACCTGGCTTTGAGTTGCCCCCAGCAGGGGTTTTTATGGTCTTTCCTTGACGCGGAAGTCTGCTGGAGTAATGGAGTAATGATAAGCATTTGTTCGATCCGAAATTCGGGCTTTCGCTTTTTCCAACACTCCAATACTCCAAAACAGCTCACTTTCTTTATCGGCTGCATGGGGGTCTCTTTTCAAGGCCGCAACCCAAATAGAATGCCTCGAAGCATTTTATTGTCTGCTACCCCTTCAGCATAGCCACCGTGGCAAACCTTCCCGTGATACCTTCGGCCCTGTAGGAATAAAACATGTCCGTTCTGCAGCGCGAGCAGATATTTGCCACCTCGATGTGATCCTCTGCAAGCCCAGCCTCCAGAAGTTGCCAGCGGCTGATCTCCCATAGATCAAAATACCCCTCACGGACCATAAACCGCCTGAACCCCTCAGGGAATTCTTGCTCGTAATTTACAAACTCGGCGCAACAAGGACCAAGGGAAGGACCGATAGCAGCCAGCAAATCTGCCGTCCTGCACCCGAATTCGGATTTCATCCGCCCCACCACTGAACCCAAAATATTATGAACGTTTCCCCGCCAGCCACAATGCACATTAGAGACCACGCCTTTTATGGGATCAAAAAGGAGGACGGCCTGGCAGTCCGCCTGCTTGACCATAAGGGCCACATGCGGTTGGTCCGTTATCAAGGCATCCGCATCGGCTGGTTCCCCGAATGCCTCAAACTTTTCACCATGTAAAGCGAGTATCTCCCTTCCGTGCATCTGATTCATGAAGACCAGATGGTTTGCAGCTATAGCTTCCTTGATGATCTGTAAGTTCCTGCTGACGCATTCGGGCGTGTCGCCTGTCATATAACTGGTATTCAAAGTATCATAGGGCGCTTCGCTTACACCGCCCTGCCGTGTGAAAACGGCGTGAACCAATTGATCATGTCTGGACATCTCAGGAAACTGCAAATATGGCACTTCATGGGCTCCTCCAGAGTTGACCCTTCTGGAGCCCGGCCTCATCTCTTCACCAAGAAACATTTTTCCCATGACCATGCGGCCCACAGTGTGCGTTTCATGGGTATGATGAGAGGGGTGATTTGGGATGTGAGGTGTTTTGGTGGATTTTGAAAAGAGACCTTGGCCGTGCATCCTTTTTCGAATCATGAAGAGAAAGTACTCATCACTCGGAGAAAAGAAGTAGATTTGCTCAAGACACAGACTGCCTTACTTACCGCTGCTTCCTCCCGGACCTGACGGGGTTCATAAGCGTCTGTCACGTGAGTTCCACTTCATCCCCTGAAGTGAAAAAGGACAATCCCTTATCACGGTTCTCATAAAGGAGTTTCAACCCCGCATAAGCGGATCTCGGGTTACAGGGCACCGCTAGCTCCCCGTCTAGCACGACCAAGGCCAATTTCGGCCTTTACACCAAGTCGACTCTTTCCTTGAGTTCCTTGCCGACCTTGAAAAAGGGGAGCTTTTTCTCAGCAACGTTAATGATCTCGCCTGTCTTGGGGTTCCGTCCCTGATAGCCCTCATAGTGCTTGATCTTGAAGCTGCCAAAACCTCTTATCTCAACTCTCTCTCCGTTAATGAGGGCATTCTCCATATCACCGAAAACCGTGTTAACAACCTCTTCTGCCTTCTTCAGTGCCAAATTTTCGGCCTTGGCAAGCGCTTCTATGAGTTGGGACTTATTCATAGGCCTCCGATTTCATGAAGGTTAGCGTTGAAGGGTTACCCTGACAGTGACTTGATGGTTTGGGAATTCCCCTGTAAAACGACACAGACACTTAATATATCAATTAAATAGCGGCCTTATACATAATTGATCAAAAATCTTAAGTCAACCCCTAATCTTAGGAAACCTGCTGAAATAGAAAAATCGGAAATTTTGCTTCTCACAACCCCCCTAGGATTAACCGCAGACACACGCAGAAAGGCGCAGACACTATTCAAGCAAACCTGTGACACCAGGCTCCAATCCGCAGATTACGCAGATTCCACAGACCCACAGGACAAGAATTTTTTGACAGGATTAACAGGATTTCACAGATATTCTATCAGAAAAGCATGAGAGATCGCTCAAAAGTGGCTTGAACAAGCTAACACAGATAGAAAAAAGCTGGCTTGTTTCTATCTGTGAAGCTTTTCAAGCGCCTTGATGTCAGTCATCAAGGCCTCCCCACACAGCAGTGCGGGGAGCTTCTGAGCGATCATTCACCCCTCTCTTAATATATCCATGCAATCCGCCTGCCCCGTGAAATTCGCCAAAGGCGAACATTTCACTGGGGTGTGTTTCGCAGCGCGAAACCCGTGTCCCTAAAAAACCTTCTGAGGGATCCCCGCTCTACGAGCCAGAGGTAGTGGGGTTCCCAGCGATCCTTTTCTTATCCGTGCGATCCTGTCAATCCTGTCTAAGAAATTCTTTCGTGGTTTCGTCCTTTCGTGTTTTCGTGATTAAGATTTTGAATTGAACCTATAATAGCTCACTTAAGGGGTCAAGAAACTTTTGGGATCATTGCAAAATCCTTGATATTTCTCATTCTCTGATATAAAAGCCGGGGAAAATAAAGGTGGAGTTATTCCATGAAAAAGCTAATCAAACAGGGAATTGAAACCCTTGTCCCCTACCCTCCTGGAAAGCCGATTGAGGAACTGGAAAGGGAAATGGGTATCACCGGCTCAATTAAGCTGGCCTCCAATGAGAACCCTTTGGGCCCCTCCCCCCTAGCCGTCCAGGCCATGATGGAAAAAATGAAAACCCTTAATCGCTATCCTGATGGAAGCGGATTCTACCTCAAATCAAAACTGAGCAACAAATTTGGATTGCCCCAAGGGCAAATTATCATTGGCAATGGCTCGAATGAGTTGATTGAATTGATTATTCGTACCTTCCTGAGTCCGGACGAAGAAGTTATCCAGCCTTTTCCCACCTTTCTCGTTTATGGGAAAATAGTTACAGGCGGGGGGGGTAAGATGGTTTCCATCCCCTTATCAGATTTTGGGATTGATTTAGAAGCCATGCGAGGGGCTATCACCCCCAGGACCAAGGTCATATTCATAAACAATCCCAACAATCCCACAGGGTCCGCCCTAACCAAAGACGAGATGGCATCTTTACTGAAATCTATCCCCCAGGATATTGTTGTGGTGCTGGATGAGGCGTAT
>JASFEQ010000418.1:0-4003 GCA_050124735.1 Desulfobacteraceae bacterium
AATTGGAGGAAAGATGAGCATTCTATTCGAACCTGCGAAGATTAAAGGAGTGGAGGTGCGAAACCGCTTCATCCGATCAGCCACCTATGACGGATGTGCGGATAAACATGGATACGTATCTGAGAAACAGATCGCCCTCTTTTCAGAACTGGCCCAGGGCGGAATCGGACTCATTGTCACGGGCATTGCCCACGTCCATCCTTCGGGTCAAATTTCCCTCTTTCAAAACTCTATGACCAACGATGATTTCATACCCGGCCTCAAAAGGTTGACGGCTGTTGTTCATGATCGAGGAGCTAAGATCGCCGTTCAGTTATTTCATGCGGGAAGAGAGCGAGCGAAGTTTGTGCGTTCCAAAGATGAACTAGCCGTAGCGCCTTCTATTGTGCAAAACGATCCCTATTTTACTCATAGTTACCGACCCATCAGGGAGGATGAGATCTGGGATGTTGTCCGTGCATTTGGGGATGCAGCCGAAAGGGCGATGGAAGCCGGGTTTGATGCTGTGCAGGTCCACGCGGCCCACGCCTATCTACTGAGTGAATTTCTCTCTCCTTTTACAAACCGACGCGAAGATGATTGGGGGGGCACCCTGGAAAATCGTCTTCGCATTCACCGGGAGATTTACCAGGACATCAGGGCAAAGGTGGGAGAGGACTACCCAGTGCTCGTTAAGATTGGAGTTCAAGATGGCTTCCCGGAAGGACTAGCATTTAGCGAGGGAAAAATGGCGGCTCAGCGGCTTGCTCAATGGGGATATGATGCCTTGGAGATCAGCTCGGGATTGAGAGGTAAAGGGTATAAGACTTCGGAGTTTCGAACCAAAATTAATAAGGTAGAACGGGAGGCCTATTTCCGAGGGTGGTGCAAAGAGATCAAAAATCAGGTGAACGTGCCTGTCATTATGGTCGGCGGCTTGAGGACCTTTGAACTCATGGAAGAGGTTGTTCAGAAAGGAGAGGCGGATTTTGTCTCCTTGAGCCGACCTTTTATAAGGGAACCTGGCCTTGTCAATGCCTGGAAAAGCGGCGATTACCACAGGGCCACATGCATATCATGTAACAAGTGCTTCGAGGCACTCCTCCAACTTGAGCCGCTACATTGTGCGCAAGAGAAGCAGAATGAGAAGCGGTGAACAATACTCTTTCCGCTTTTTGCTATGCGCTTCAAATAACTAATAACTAATAACAATTAACTCGCTGCGTCAGCGCGCTATCTTCCCCCACGTCCGCCGGAAGGGCCTTTGCCGCCGAAAGCAGAGCTACGTCCCCCAAAACGGCCTTTAGCCTTGATAGAGGTGCCACGATAATGGCCCCCGCCGAAAGCGAAATAATGTGCACTGGGACGGCCTTTGGCCTTGGGAGACTGCCATCCAAAAACGCGCTTGCGATGTGAGCCAGAGTGGCGCTTCTGGCTGAGACGAGGATCGCGATCCCACATGGTGGGCTTGTTGTAATGGCGTTTGTGGCGATAAGCTGAATGGTGTTTCTTGGCGTACGGTTTGTCCAAATGATACTTGTAGTGATAATTTGGATGGTGTTTTAATAGATGCAATTCCGCCGGATAACGATGAAAACCTGGGGGGTATTCGGATACGTAGCTGTTCTTGGACCCATCACTACCGTTGACATTTGGATAATCGCTTTTTGAAGAATAAGACTCTTCCTCTAAGGCCTCCCCCTTTTTTCTCTTGCCCCGAATCTTGTACTCCTCCAGAACTTGTCCTATTTCAGACCCTTCTCCCAGCAGATCTTCTTTTTCTGCACTTTCTTTGTCAGACAGCATCCTCCGTGGAATCGGAATATCTCTTACGACCAATTTTGCTCCTGGAGGGGGAGAATAGTTGGTGAAATGCATGATGCCATTCTCATCCACCCACGAATAGATGTTGGCAGACGACTTGGAGGTGCAAAGGCAGACAAGAAGGATGGAACTGAATATTGCCAGTAATTTCATGGAGATCTCCATCTTAAGAGTCTCATTCTCATAATGGATATATCATATATATATTAAGTTAACAAATTGATTGCCAGGATCAAGGTTCTTAAATGCTCCTGTATTCTATGTTTCAAATGCGGCAATCCCTGCACCTGACTCGTCTGCCCCATCAAATCTCCCTCGGGTCCCGTGCGAATAACAAATAATAGGTAACGAATAACCCGTGGTGCCCTCTGTTTTTTCTTGACAGGTGCCCATAAGAGGTATTGTTGGTACAAAAATTATCTATAGTAAAGCCATATAGTTCCTACGGATTTGCAGCGAACATGACGACATAAGTCTGTACTCCTTTTGGGCGAAGTCATGGGAAATGGTTTAGAGAAAGTCATAATAAGGAGCCTCTGAGGGGTTTATAAACCTCCCAAGAGGCTTTTTTCGTTTTTAGATAAGCAGAATTAAGCTCAGAGAACATGGAAAGGAGAGATAAAAGATCAGCCATAGAGTTCAATTTGGCGCGAAAGCAAGGGCGCCAACTCTTTGAGGACGTGGCCGGGGCTATTCTGTCCCTAACAGTTCTCGGAGGATGGATTTAAGCGTTCAGTAAAATAAGAAAAGGAGGTTTATATGGCTTCTCTTAATGTTAACGGCAGAAACTACATCGTGAATGTCCCGGATGACGCCCAACTGCTTTGGGTTCTAAGGGACAATTTGAAACTCACCGGTACCAAGTTTGCCTGTGGTATCGGGGAATGCGGCTCATGCACCGTCCATATTAATGGCAAGGCGGAAAGGTCTTGTACACTGACGGTCGGGGAGGTCCAGGGAAAAAAGATTGTCACCATAGAAGGACTGCCCGAGGACCATCCAGTCAAGAAGGCCTGGATTGAGGAACAGGTGGTTCAGTGCGGCTTTTGTCAGCCTGGAATGATGATGCAGACGGCCGCCCTCCTGTCCGAAAGTCGGGATGCGGAAAAAGTCATCGATGGCCTGGATGATGTGCTCTGCCGATGCGGTACCTACGCCCGGGTGAAAAAGGGTGTGGGGACGGCCATCCAGATCATGAGAAAGGAGGGGAGGGCATGATGAATAAAACCATATCACGTCGCGAATTTTTAAAAGGGTCGTTGGCGGCTACCGGCTTAACCATCATGGCTTCTGTCACGCCTTTTGGAACCAGGCTTGTCAACGCATCAGGAATGAAAGAGGGGGACGCAGCAGGATTCAGCCCGAGTGCATTTTATCAAATCACCCCTGACAACGTGGTCAAAATCCTGGTACCCAAATCCGAGATGGGCCAGGGCGTGCACACTGCCATTCCTATGATGATCGCCGATGAACTGGAAGCAGATTGGGGCCAACTTGAAATCGTACAGTCCGGAGCTGGCAAAGAATTTGGTTGTGGCGTTATGGGAATTCAGATCACCGTGGCGAGTGCGAGCGTAAGAGGGTATTGGGGGCCCATGCGGAAGGCGGGAGCGGCCGGTCGTGCCATGCTCATCGAAGCGGCTGCCAAGGAGTGGAGCGTTCCGAAATCCGAGTGTGACGCCTTTAAAGGGACTGTGCTACATCGTAAATCAGGGCGCAGTCTCACTTACGGGCAATTGAGCCTCAAGGCGGCAAAACTTCAAGTTCCTCAGGATCCCACCCTGAAAAAAGAGAGTGAGTTCCGGTACATTGGAAAATCTATGCCCCGGGTGGACATTCCGGATAAGGTGAGCGGCAAGGCCATTTTTGGTCTTGATATGGATCTCCCGGATATGCATTATGCCGTCCTTGCACGCCCACCCGCCTATGGAGCGAAGCACCTCTCCTTTGATCAGGACGCAGCAATGGGGGTCAAAGGGGTGAAAAAGGTGGTGCCCACCCCGAGGGGGATCGCCGTGGTCGCGGAATCCGTTGGCGCGGCCATGCAAGGAAGGGGCGCCCTGAAGGTAAAATGGGACAAAGGAACTCACCCCCAGATGGGCACGGCATACCTTGAGAAGAGCCTCATGGCAGACCTGGATAAACCGGGCGCCAATGCAGCCAAAAAAGGGGACGTCAAACAGGCATTGAGTGGTGCCGC
>JASFEQ010000419.1:0-3988 GCA_050124735.1 Desulfobacteraceae bacterium
AGCAAAAAACCGGATCATGGGCCGCCGTTTGTGCGTCAATGATAATAACCATCCCAACAATATCTATATTGACGCGATAAAGCCGGATGGAGACAAATGCAGGGTCTGTGGCGGAGATCTCAAGAGCCGTTCTGATGATCAGGATGAGGAGGCTATAGATAAGCGGCATAATATCTACTACGACACAGGGACCGGCACCATGGCCGCCATAAACTACTACAAAGGTATCTCGGCCAAGAGGGATGGAAAACCAAAGATCATCGAGGTGGATGGGGGACCAGGCGTGAAAGAGGTCTCAGCAGACCTGATGAGCAAACTCGGGTAGGGGCATTAAGTGATCTAAAATGCCTAAAGTGCCTAAAGTGAGCTAAAGTTTGAGGATGAAGAGGCACTTATCAATTAGCTCCACTCTCACGTTCCGCCGTTCCCCTTTCCATCAATGAGAAGCGGAGCAGAGCTAAATTTTTATGGGGTGAGTGACGGGATTTGAACCCGCGACAACTGGGGCCACAACCCAGTGCTCTACCAACTGAGCTACACCCACCATATTCAAGTCTCAATGTATCATTTTTTTGGGCTTTTGCAACAAAAAGTTGGTCCTCTCCGCTCCATCTTTGGTATGATGGCCTTTGAAGGAGATTCATCAGTGGTTGATAAACAGGCGTTGTTCAAGAAAATACCGGCCGTGGATCGCCTTTTGGATGCCCCCCATCTCATTGAAGCCGCATCCGCCTATCCACGAAGCCTGGTCCTCAAGGGGATACATGAGGTCCTGGATGAGATTCGGCAAGGAATCGCAAAAGATGAAGTTGAAGATCCATCTTTTTTGAGTGCGGAGCGGGTTTCAGAAAAAGTGGTGGAAAGAATAGGCCTGCTGGCCCAGTCCAGTCTCAGAGCGGTTATCAATGCCACGGGCGTCGTTGTCCATACCAATCTGGGGAGATCCATTCTATCTGAGAGGGTATTACGGAGGTTCAAACCTCTCAGTGGTGGTTACAGCAACCTTGAATACAATCTAAATCAAGGAAAGAGGGGGAGCAGATATGTTCATGTGGAAGGCATCCTTAAGGAACTGACTTCCACAGAGGGTGCCCTGGTGGTCAATAATAACGCGGGTGCCGTCCTCCTTTCCCTCGAGACACTGGCCAAGGGCCGTGAGGCGATTGTATCTCGGGGGGAGTTGGTGGAGATAGGTGGGTCTTTCCGCATGCCAGATGTGATGCGAAAGAGTGGTGTAAAGATGGTGGAAGTAGGGACCACCAACAAGACCCATCTTCGGGATTATGAAGAAGCGATTAACCCAGAGACAGCCCTTCTCGTAAGGGTGCACAGAAGCAATTTCCAGATCGTGGGCTTCACTGAAGATGTTGATGCTTCTCAGCTGGTGAAGCTGGGAAATAAATATGGCATCCCGGTCTTGGAAGACCTGGGTAGTGGGTGTCTCATTGATTTCTCGAAATACGGTATCCCCAAGGAACCCACTGTTCAAGAGGCCTTGGCCCATGGCGTGGATCTGCTCACTTTTAGTGGAGACAAATTGCTGGGAGGGCCACAGGCAGGGATCATCCTAGGAAGGCGTGATCTCATTGAGGCGATTAAGAACAACCCCATGACCAGGGCACTGAGAATAGACAAACTCACCCTTCTCGCTCTGGAAGAGACTCTCAACATGTATAGGGATGAGAAGGTGGCCCTAGAAGAAATACCCACCCTGCGCATGATATGCGAGCCTTACGAGGCCCTAAAGGCAAAAGTCCGACGTCTTGCCAGGATGATCGGAAAGCTGGATACCCCCAATTTTGCCCTCGATCAGAAAGATGGCATCTCCCGCGTAGGAGGAGGCGCATTCCCTCTTCTTGAACTCCCAAGCCGCCTGTTGTGTTTGCTCCCTGAGAAGCTATCAGCACATCAGATGGAGGAATGGCTAAGGTCCTATACGCCTCCTATTATAGTAAGGGTAGAAAAGGACCTTGTCCTGCTGGATGTGAGGACTGTCCAGGAAGAGGGATTGAAGACAGTGGCGCAAGCCATCAAAGAGCTGGCTGCCCCTTAGAGCAGATTGCACTCCTTCCGCCCATAGCCTGGCGATTAATTCCTCGTAGAAATTGGAACCGTAATGGTGGGGACTGGCGCATTTTTCACCACCTTTTCGGCGACGCTGCCGAAATGAAAATGACCTTTTCGCCCGTGGCTAGCCATCACCACCATGTCCACCTTTTCCTTCTCAACAAGCTTGAGTATCTCCTCGGCGGGATCCCCCATGGCAATGTGCCTAATATATAGAGGGCACCCCTCCAAATATTTCTCGCATATTTCGTTGAGCCGCTTCTCGGCCGTCTTTCTTTCCCAGTCGTGAATCTTATCGATGTGTGACTGATCGAACTCGCCATACCAGGGTTCGTGATTAGCCAACTCTGGTATGACGTAAAGCAGATGTACTTCGGTCTGATATTTCTCCCCCAGTGATGTCACATAGGGCAGAGCCTTTTCCGAATTATCTGAAAAGTCCGTAGGCCATAGGATCTTTTTTACTTCCATTTTGCCACCTCCCTGCTCCATATTTCTCGTCTTACGGCTCCCCGCCTCTGAACGTGCTTAGAACAACGTTTTATTCTGTCATGGCATTGAGTTAGATGTTCAAACAGTCTTTCTATAAAGCCAAATTAAGGATGGCGAAACGCGGTGTCAAGCAAGGGGGGAAGAGAAAAACTGATTGACTTGTCAATCAGCCTCTGCTCTATTGAGCCTCATGGCGAGAGGTCTGAGCGCTTTCAAGAAAGAGAAAGAGGAGGCCATTCTCGAGGCGGCCTTAAAGATCATCAAAGGGAAAGGGTTTCATAGGGCGAGGATGTCGGATATTGCCCGTGAGGCGAATATCTCCTATGGCCTTGTCTATCATTACTTCAAAACCAAGGATGATCTCTTTGAAGCGATCCTGTATCGATGGTGGAACAGCCTATTTCAGCTGATGAAGGATATCAATGAGTCCCAGTCCGATGTGCAAATGAAACTGAGGCACATTATTGATTACTTCTTGGACACCTACCAGGACAACCCTGCCTTGGTGAATATCTTTATTACAGAGATCTCCAGGTCCACATCCAACCTGACTGCTGAGCGCCTAGAATATTTCAAGAAATTCATGGCCCTTACCGAGACCGTTATTGCCGAAGGTCAAAGAAATGACACGCTGCGAAAAGATTTCAAAGCCCGTTACCTTACCTATATATTCCTTGGAGCCCTAGAGGCCTTTGTTTCCACCATGGTCCTTGCGGATCAGAATATCAAGGGCAATGCCCAGAAAGAGAGGATTGTGGAGAGTATATTAGAGGTCTTTCTGAACGGAGCAAAAATTCAGGAGCGAAAAAATAATTAACCACAGGGGCACCCGCTGCCGCTAACCGCTGTATTAGTTGGCTTGCGTTTTACATCACACTTTCTGCCCAAAGGGCTGAGCTTTTTTGTCCGACCGGTACCCGCCCGGCATCGCAAGGCGTCAGCCGAGGCGGACGGGTCTCCCGATCGGGCAAAACAAGAAAACGATCTCTGCGTCCTTTGCGTCTCTGTGGTGAAAGAAATTTAGAGGAGATTATGGATTTTTCATTTACCGAAGAGCAGTTGATGTTCAAGGAACAGGTGATTCGCTTTGCCAAGAAAGAGATCGCCCCGAGAGCTCAGGAGCATGATCTCAAAGGAGAATTTGACTTTCATTCCTTTAGAAAGCTGGGCGAATTCGGTATTCTCGGTCTCCATTTCCCTGAAGCCTTGGGCGGCAGCAACGCTGACGTGGTGACCACAACATTAGCAGGAGAGGCCCTGGGTGAGGCCGGGGTAGACGGAGGCTTGACGCTATCCTACGGCGCCCATACCTTCCTTTGCGCAGACACCATATTCGCCCAGGGAACAGACGCGCAACGCAAAAAATATATCCCCAAACTCTCTTCGGGAGAGTGGATTGGATGCATGGGGCTCACCGAACCTGGCGCTG
>JASFEQ010000420.1:0-3984 GCA_050124735.1 Desulfobacteraceae bacterium
GCCGGACAAAAAGCCCATTATCAGACGGGTGAATGGCTCCCTCAAGATACCATTGAAGCCTTTAAGGAATACCGGGTGGGCATAAAAGGACCGCTGACAACGCCTGTGGGAGAAGGGATTCGAAGTCTCAACGTGGCCCTGAGACAGAGGCTTGATCTGTACGCCTGCGTCCGGCCTGTCCGGTATTTCCCGGGCGTTCCCAGTCCGGTCAGGGAACCCCACAAGGTGGACATGGTGGTCTTTCGGGAAAACACCGAAGATGTCTATGCGGGCCTCGAGTTGGAGGCAGGCACGCAAGAAACCCGTCAGCTGGTGGATCACCTTTCAAAGGCCTACGGCTGGACCATCCGCGATGACTCCGGGATTGGAATCAAACCCATCAGTAAGTCGGGGAGCCAAAGGCTTATCAAGGCAGCCATTGATTTTGCTTTGACGCATCACCGTAAAAGCGTCACCCTGGTCCACAAAGGAAATATCCAGAAATTCACAGAAGGCGCCTTTCGGAACTGGGGATACCAGCTGGCCAAAGAAGACTATTCGGAAAAGACGGTTACGTGGGAGGAGATTGAAGACAAGCCGCCGGCCGACCGGATCCTCATCAAAGACACCATAGCCGATATCTTCTTTCAGCAGGCCCTGACAAGGCCGGAAGAATTCGATGTGATCGCCACCATGAACCTGAACGGCGATTACATCTCCGACGCTCTTGCGGCCCAGGTGGGTGGCGTGGGAATGGCGCCTGGGGCAAACATCAACTATCAGACCGGTTACGCTCTATTCGAGGCGACCCACGGCACAGCGCCCAAATATGCAGGCTTAGACAAGGTCAACCCCTCCTCTCTTATTTTGAGTGGGGCCATGATGTTGGATCACATGGGGTGGCCGGAGGCAGCCAGGCTAATCGAAAGGGGATTAGAAAGGACCTTTGCCTCCAAAAAAGTCACTTATGACCTGGCCAGGCTCATGAAAGGCGCAGAAGAAGTCTCCTGCTCCCATTTTGGCGAGCTTATATGTAAGAATATGGAGTGAGGCTCCCTGGCATAGGCGCTCTTGTAACCACATCTGTTCTTCTCTGGCAAAGGACTGCACGTCAGTGAGACTGGAACCTGGTCAGACCATGCAACTCTAGCACACGCGTAGTGAAGGCTCCTCTATGTCATTCGCATCCAGTCAAAGGTCACTAGCACTTGCAGAACCTAAGGAAAGGGTTGGGGCCGTAGCGTCCCGAGGCGCTAAGGGTTGGCGCGGCACTAAATACCTCCTTGGGGGGATTACCTTTCTTTTGCTTACCGTCGTCGTCTTCTGGTTTCAATTTGATCGAATTGAGGCCGGGGACCAGTTAGTCACGTGGGACAAGCTTCAATGGGGTTATTTGTTCCTCCTACTCCTCTTTCTTCCTTTTGACACTATAGCCTGTGGTTTAAGGATCTGGGTGGTTTGCCGCGTCCTTCAGCCGGGTATAGGGTTCTGGACCTGCCTCAAAGCGGAGTGGGCTAACGTGGGGGTCGCCATGATCACGCCGTCCAGTTCTGGGGGTGGACTTGGCCAGATATACATGTTGAACCGCGGCGGTGCCAATGCGGGGAGCGCAATAGCCATCAGCTTTATCACCTTCTTAGGGAGCATGGTGGGTCTCTTATGCATTGGCCTTTACAACATTCTTTTCTCAGGGGCTTCGGACATGGGCCCATTACTTAGTACAGCGCTTTGGGGTTTTACCTTTATAGCCGCTTTTGTGATTCTCGCAGCGGTCTGGCCCGGTTTGTTTCGGGTCCTCATTATGTGGATTTATCAGGCTTACTGGCAGATACGGGGGAAAAACCACCGATTGGGGGTTTTCAGGTCGTCACCGGAGGCTCAGGCCGAGTCCTCACAAGCTAATATGGGTCGTGTGGCAGCCAAGCTGGTTGACATGACCCACGCTTACCAGGACAATGTGCGCAGGTTTGTCCGCTTGGGCAAGGGCTCTTTTGTGATCGTGTGCCTGTTGAGCCTCAGCTTTCTTCTGTCACGATGTCTTATGGCCTTCCTCTGCCTTCGCTTTCTCGGAATCCAGACATCTACTCTGGGAGATGTCATGGAGATTCAGATGGCCCTCATACTTTTTGTCTTCTTCGCCCCCACTCCTGGGGGGTCAGGACTCGCCGAAGGCGTCTCTCTTGCATTCATGTCTAGCGTTGTACCAGTCGGATTTGCCCCCTACTACAACTTGTTGTGGCGATTCACAACACTCTATCTGGCAGCATCTGTAGGCCTTTTCTTCCTCTTTCGCACAATGGTATCCGATGCTCGTAAGGTTGTCACTCGACGACGTACTAAGGGGACGTCCATTAAATTATAACTTTCTTCTCTTCCTATCCAAACTTTTGGGGTACAGAATCATGCTTACAAACCTAGCTCCTTTAGAAGCCACTGTAGAGGCCTTACGTGAAGGCCAAATCGACCTCATCGCTCATGTGGGTGAGATGTGTGATCGGGTTGAAGAATTCGATGGCCAGGTTGAAGCCATGCTGCCTGAACCGGATCGGCGTAAGCGCTTGCATGCAGAGGCGATGGAACTCCGAGAACGCTTCCCAAATCCTTATGATAGGCCGCCGCTTTATGGTGCATTGGTTGCGGTCAAAGATATCTTTCATGTTCCCGGATTTGTTACGCGGGCAGGCTCGGAGGTGCCCCCGGAACTCTTTGCGGGCCCCGAGGCGACCTGTGTACTCTGGCTACGTGAAGCCGGAGCATTAATCTTTGGTAAATCGGTGACCACCGAGTTTGCCTACTTTGAGCCTGGCCCCACGCGCAATCCCCACAACCCGGAGCACACCCCTGGCGGGTCAAGCAGTGGTTCCGCAGCAGCCGTGGCCGCAGGGTTTTGCCCACTGGCGGTTGGCAGCCAGACCATCGGTTCGGTGATTCGACCCGCTGCCTTCTGCGGCGTTGTCGGCTTCAAGCCGACACTAAATCGCATACCCACAAAAGGCCTGGTTTACTTCTCCCGCGCCGTTGATCAGATCGGGCTCTTTACCCAGGATATGCCAGGTACGGCATTGGCTGCTACTGTGCTTTGTCAGGCGTGGCGGCGGACGCCTGAGCCGGAAGCTTTGCCCGTCTTGGGAGTTCCTGAAGGCCCATATCTGGAACAGGCTGAGCCGGAGGGGTTAAATGCCTTTGAGCACCATTTGTCCAAACTGCAAGGCATTGGCTGTACAATCAAAAGGGTGCCCGCTTTGTCTAATATCGATGAACTTAACGATCTTCACCGGCGTATGGTCTTTGCCGAGTTTGCCAGAGAACATGACGAAATGTACGCGAAGCATGCTGAGCTCTACCGACCGCGAACGGTGGAGATTATAGAGATCGGCAGAAAGGTGAGTGAAGACGAGCTGATCACTACTCGAGCCAACTGTGCCCAGTTACGTGCCCAATTGGAGAAAATAATGGCCCAAGCAGGTATCGATCTTTGGGTCTGTCCTTCTGCGTCAGGTCCAGCGCCCGAAGGGATCCAGGCTACCGGCGATCCAAACATGAACCTGCCCTGGACCCATGCGGGTATGCCTGTCATAACGCTGCCGGCTGGACGGGCTGAAAACGGGCTGCCCCTCGGCTTGCAGTTCGTGGCGCCCTTTGGCACAGACGAGTATCTGATGGCCTGGTGCCAGATGCTGGCGGATCGTATGGGTGATCCGCTGGCAGAGTAAACCGATTCGGATAGGGAATTTATTGGTTCTCGCAGACCCGCCCGCCTCGCCAGAGGCGAAGCCAATGGCGGGCAGGGATCGCAGAGCCACAAGGAATTTATTTAGACAGGATCAACAGGATTTCAGGGATTTAAAAGCCTCGGGAAACGGGTCGCCCCAAAGCTTCCGCTGCATTGGAATATCGTCTTTGTTGATATATTGTTTGGACACGACTCATGATCCGCAGATTACACGGATTCCACAGATGCTCGATCGGAATGCATTAGAGACCGCTCAAAAATGGCTTGAAGAA